>DAOUUT010000179.1 GCA_030668025.1 Promethearchaeota archaeon | reverse complement strand
TCAATTTCAGTATATCGAGAGATTCTAAAGAACCACGCTTTGTTCGTCCCTCCTAAAGATTCGAAAAAATTAGCTGAAAAAATAAAAATTCTCCTCAATGATAATGAATTAAGAAATGAAATAGTAAAAGACGCTCAAAGTTTTATAAAAAAATACAGTTGGGATGCGGTTGGTAAAAGATTAGAAGAAGAATATGAAAAATTTTTAACTATATAGATCTCTTATATTAAATTCTCCTTTACAATTTTGAAGCAAATTTCGTTTGGGTTTTCAAATTGCATAATTTTTTTTTTAAATGAATCGTTAAATCTGTCGTGATGAGGTTTTTCAGAAAGAATTTCTATAGACTTCTCGATAATTTTTTCAGATTCTTTTATATGCTCTAAAGGGAAACCTTTATTTATTAAAAAATGTTCTTGAGGGGCTGTATCTCCGGGAAAAAATTCAATGCTTGGCACATTTAATAAACTCGATTCACGAACGATCGTTCCTCCACCACTGATTACTAGCGCACTGAAATAACACAAATCGACCATATTCGGCATAAACCGCGTGATAATTACGTTAGAGTTATCACAATATTTTATCAACTTTTTTTTCAGGTATAGTTCTTGTTTTTCTGTTCTTACAATTAAAAAATATTTAAGATTTGGAAATTGATTAAATATTGTGGGAAAGAATTGACTAATTAATGTTTCTTCTGGTTTTAGTTTTCCTACGAAATAACTAGCAAAAGAAGGTTCACTTCTAATAATTACGAATTTTCCCTTTTCTAAGTCGTTTTTTTCAAGTATTTTGGGATTAGGTTCGTATTCTGAAAGCCACGCTATCTCATCAATACCATTATATCTGATTAGACGCTCAGGATTGGCGTGGAGATGGATATACCATTCTTCAGGAACACACATCGGAGTTATTATGTGGTCTAAATATGGAAATATTTGTTTACACACCGGAACATTTCTAGGCTCATCGTTATAACCTATTGAGGGAATATTCAAACCGTAAGATATTCTAGTGCCTTCCACAGAAGAAAATGTAATAAAATAGTCTGGAGTAAATTTTATAACATACGGGTATAGTTTAGACAAGCGATCGATGTAAGTTTTTAATTTATCTTCCAATTTTTCACCTCCATGCTTCCCAACTTTCTGATACTTAAAATTTAAGTCGTCCAAAATTTGAAACGTAGAATCATAATCTCGAGCAGTAATTAAAAGTTCTGCACCTTCCTTCTGGAATTTTTTTAGAAGACGGTTAAACATTATTCCCGTTTTTGGTTCTTCTATATCAATCCAAATTTTTTTGTTTAATAAACTCATCTCTAAATCAATTAATTTAACGATAGATTGACCAATTTAATTAAATTGAAAGTTCTAATTTTTCAATTCCAATCTTCAGGAATTTTTTTTAATATCTTTGCTGGGTTTCCTACAACAATGTCGTTTTCCTCAGTATCTTTTGTAACTACAGAGCCAGCTCCAACGATCGTTCCCCTTTTTAAAGTAATTCCCGGCATAATTACTGAGTTTGCCCCCAAAGAAACGAAATCTTCAATTTTAGGTCCGTCTAAATCAAATTCTTTACGCATCATATATTTATCATTTGTTAATTTACTATATGGACCCATAAAAACGTTGTTTCCTATATTTGAATATAAAGGAATATAAACTCCTGTTTGAATACTTACATTGTTACCTATGATTACATTTCCATCGATAATCGTGTTAGTACCTATTAAAGTGCTGTTTCCTATGGAAGTTTTTTCTCTAATCATAACATTATGTCCCGTCTGACAATTCTCCCCTATGATCACTTCAGAATATATTATAGAGCCGGCTCTGATGGTGCATTCCTTTCCTATTGTAATTAATGGACTCTCTAAATCTGTAATCACTTTCTTGTTTTTTATAATAGCTGTTAAATCCGCTCTCTGCGGATGTCCAATAATACAATTTTCACCTATATAAGTCTCTGAATGAATCAAAGCATTTCCATAAATTTTAACTCCCTTGGAAATATAAACATCACTTTCTATTTTAACTCCTTTTCCAATTGCCGTAAAATCATCAATAAATGCTGTCTCGTGGATAAATGCCTTTTTATGGATAAAAGATAAATATTTTCTTTCAAGATTCACTTTTCCAGCTTCACTTTAAATTAGTATTTAGTTGAATTATTTCTTAAAATAATATTAACTTAATTATTTTCCACATTTACAAGGTGAAGAGTTGCATTTTTTGCATTTACTTGGATATTTATTAAATAATGCTTTTTCCATATCAATTTCTAATAAATTTGCGATGGAAACAGTCCATGCGATAATATCAGCTAATTCCTCTGAAACTTTTTCTTTATCTATATTTTGGGAATTTAATAATGTAGCTAGCTCACCAATTTCTTCTACCAACCAGATAAATGTACTTTTATGGCCTCTATTTAAATCCTTTTGATAATAAAGCTTTTTTATTAAATCCTGGAAATTTGAAATATTCATAATAAAAATAAATTAAAATATCCATTCAAAAATGCCTAACCAAGCAAACAATACCATTGCAATTAAAGCAGTGGCAAAAATTACAGTTGTTATTGGGCTTATTTTAATTCCAATTGAACTATCTTCAAAAAATCTCATTAAACCTGCCCCCCCTAAAGGCATTGGAGCACTTCCACTTCTTTTTTTCTTACGTCTTGATTGACTTTGTCGAGATGACATAACTCAACTATCACAAAAATTGTAATTAATTAAATAAAATTAACACATCAAAAATAATAAGGTTTATCTTGAATTAAAAAAAAAAATATGATAAATTTTTATTAATTGTATTAATTATTATTAGTTAATTCGAGTAAGTAAAGGTTAATTTATAATGAGAAGAAAAAAAAAAATATTACTACTAATTAGTTTTTTTTTATTTATTGTTGTATTTTCATATATTCAAAATGATCCTTCATTTAATTATCAAAATCAAACTGAAAATGATCCTCCTCAATTATCAGGGGGTTTAGAAGGAGCCGAAAACATATTAATTAATGGGATTATAAGGAATACTAATATTAGTTCATATGGTTTAGTAAATATAAATGATCGAATTACAATATTAAATCAAAATGACAATCCTATTAATTCAATATTATTTGGAATCCCGCTAAATGATTCAAATAATTTAATTTATTTTGGCGCAACCGGTCAAACACATAACACTTTATTAACAGAAAGGTCACATGAAGTTATGCGGAGTTATGAAATGATAACAATATATTTTGATTCGCCTCTTTTACCATCGCAAGAAATTACCATAAATGTTTTGCTTACGTACCAAAATTTGATAACCTATAAATTTGAATATATTGGTGAAGCAATTGCTCAAATAGTCGATTTCACAGGATTGTTATTTCCAATACTACCTTATAAGAGCGAAGGAAACATAAAATCAAATTATCTTTTGCCAGAGGAGACAACAGTGAATTTTCATAAAGAGTTTGAAGAAATGGGCATATCTGTAGGTGGTAGAAATGTGTTGTATGATTTAGCGCAAAGTTCTACTCTGAACTTCTTAGATCCATTTTTAGAAAATTTAGGTGAAAATTATGAAACTACAATCACTTTTGAAGATAGACAATCGACAAAGTTAGAAATTGAAGAATTAAATCGAGAAATATTTATATCCCCTTGGGGTGTGGTTAAAATCAAGGAAGAAATCAAAATTGAAAACTTAGGAATTATAACAATTCCATTACTTTCAATAAACCTTCCCGTAGATATTAAAAATTTACATATTTATGATGACCTTGGTGAATTATTGGGAGTAACAATAACCGATTCCATCGAAGGGCCCTCAAGAAAGGTGTTAACTATACCTTTATATCAAAATCGAGCTTCATTGGAGCCTTTTTCTAAATTTAACTTTTTCATAGAATACAATTTACCTTATGAAAAATTAGTTTCATACAATTGGCTTCAACAGTCTATTCTAATTAATATTTTTACAACAAGCTATGAGTTTTTAATACACCAACAAATTACTAGTGTTATTATAGAGGGATGTAGTAATATAGATTACACATCGTCTTTACCTGAAGCAATGTCAAAAACTACTGGTACCAGAGTTTTGGTTTATAATTCTGAAAGTGTGAGTCCTTTAGAAAGAAAAACAATACTTTTTACATTCACTGTAGATATCTTTGATTTAATTCTACGACCTCTCATTTTCATGCTAATTATTGCATTTTTATCAGCTGTATTTGTTCTAATTATTAAAACTAAAGAAAGAGAAGAACAACTATCCTTGTTTAAAAAGGAATTCATACCCACTAATGAAATTAGAGAATTTTGTTCTTTGTATGAAGAAAAAAATGCGTTAATATTAGAAATTAGAAAAGCAGAAGATGAAGCAAAACGTAAAAAGTTAGCTAAGAAAACATATAAGAATTTATTAGCCAAAAATTCAACAAAAATCGACCAAATTAAAGACGAAATCACGCCATTTAAAAAAGTTTTAATGGGGACAAACGCCACCTTTAATAATATTGTAAAAAAACTTGATGTTTTAGATGCCGAGAGATTTAGCGTAAATGATAGTTTAACCCTTCTGGAGACTCGATATAAAAGAGGAAGATTACCTTCTAAAGCCGCATACCAGAAATTATCAGACGATTTCTTTAACAGAAGAAAGAAACTAGATAGAACAATAGATAAATACATTCAACAACTAAGAAGCTACTTATTATAAATAACATTTAATTTGGTGACTCAATGAAACCGTGGTTATTTGACATTTTAGCTTGTCCAATTGACAAATATTTTCCCTTAGATTTGTATATTTTTTCATATGAAACTAAAGAAGAAGAATTTAAGGACATCTTAAGTTTTTTTGAGAAAAGAGACATTGATCTTATTAAGAAGGAAAATATTATCGAGATTCACGAGGAAAAGGGAATAATTTATATTCGGGACGATATAGTTATTGAAAAGAGCTTGATCGATACTTATCTAAATTTAATAATTTTGAGTATTAAGGAAGTCAACTATATACAAGATAAATCGTCATTAAAATTAAGTAAACAATGTTTTAACATTATCAAACACGATATAAAAGATAAAATAACCAATTTTTCTAATAGCTTAGGATTTGAACAAATCGAAAATATTCTACCAGAATTATTTTTTTTAAATAAAATTAAAATTGAGACTGAAATTGAAACGGGAATGCTGTTCTGTTCAGAATGTATGCGATGGTACCCAATCATCGAAACAATACCTCAAATGCTCCCTGATGAATATAGGGACGAAAAAGCAGAGATTCAATTTCTAAAAACCAATAAAGATTTATTAGATAATGCATTTTTTAAACAAAATTTAAAACCTTTCAACATATAAGTAATAAAATACATAGCCCGGTGGTGTAGTGGACAAGCATCTGGGGCCTTGAACCCCGTGACCACGGTTCGAAAACTATCGAGTAAGTTCGTATGTCGAAATTCCGTGCCGGGCTATTATTTATTTACTTTTTGTCGAATAAATAAACTACTTAAAAAAATAAATAATGATTCGGATAACTGATTTAAATTGGGGCGTATTGGAAGTTATTTATCTGATAATCGTTTTTGCTGTAGGATTTACAATTACAATGGCAATTATCCCCTATGTCATAAAAATAATGAAAAGGAAGGGACACATCGGAATCGATATACATAAAAACTTAAAGACAGAAGTTGCAGAATCTGGTGGAATTAGCATAGTCATAGGAATCTCTTTTGCATCAATTTTTCTAATTATCTTCTTTCCAAGTTTCTTTAACGAAATCCTAATATTTGTTTTAACTGTGATTTTATCCGGGTTAATTGGTTATATTGACGACAGAATTAAATTAAGATCGAGATATAAACTAATATTAACAATCTTTACGGGAACATTGATTTTTCTGGCAAATTTTTTTGGTTTTATTAAAATTGACTCCCCTACAATCCCTTTCATAGGGCAACTAAGATTAACGGTTATTTATCCAATACTTGCGCCAATAATAGTCGCAGTATTTGCAAACACAGTAAATATGTTAGAAGGATATAATGGTGAAGGGTCGGGTACATCCATTATAGCACTATGTTCCTTGTTTGTTTGTTCAATAATATGGAATTCCGCAATAGGAATTTTATTTACCGTTATCGCTTTAGCAATTTTAATTCCATTTTACTTATATAATAAATTTCCTGCAAAAATTTTTCCTGGAGATGTTGGAACGCTAAGCATTGGCGCTTTATTTGCGGGTATTGCTTTGTTTGGCTCTCTTGAATCAGCAGTTTTTTGTGCGCTTTTAATCCATATTTTTAATAGCTTTTATGTTCTATATTCAGTAAAAGGATTTTTTGAGAGTAGTGAAATTCTAGAAAATAAGAGCGATATTATATTGTTAGAAAACGATTTTATAAAAGCATCCGATGAGAAAAACGCAGCTTTAACTTTACCAAGATTAATCTTAGCAAAGGGACCTTTAAAGGAACCAAAATTAGTTAAAAATTTTTATATTATTTCAATTATATGTGGATTTTTTTCCATAATAACAACGCTATTAATGGTTTGGACAATTGGAAATCTGGATTTAATTACAATAGCAATTGTAATCGTTGTTTTTGGACTTTTATCTGCAATCTTATTATATAAATTTCCTAGAATAAGGGGAATTGTGATTCTTATGGTAATTTTAATAATCGTTGGTTTTATTTATCTCCTATGTATTGAATTGTTTATTATGCCGATAGATTTCGTAGATATCAATATTTTAGGCTTTTTGATTCTACCAACTAATATAGTAATCTCATTAATTCTAGTAATACCCGGACTATTACTATGGTACTATATTACAGTCAAATATTTTTGGTTTGAAATTAATAAAATGAAAAACGCGCTTTAAAATTAAAAAAGAAAGAAAAACAAATGGTGTTCTTAAAAAAACACCCAATTAAGGTACTATATCTTTTTGACCAAGCATTTTTTCTCACTTTGTTTATTATGCGAATTGTTTTTAAAATTCTTTTTTTTAATTTGAAACCGGATTGAATCGATAAATAATATTACATATATTTATTCTGCCAAAAAGATATTTCTGAACTACTTATTTTAAAAAAGAATAGAAAATATATGATGTTTTAATATTAAACATCTAATATGGTATTGCGTCCATTTCCCCAGGCATTTTTTCTCACTTTGTTTGTTATGTGGATTGTTTTTAACAATTTTTTTTTTAATTTGAAACCGAATTGAAATGTTCATATTAAGTTCTTCTTAAACAATTTACTAATTTGAAAAAATTTATTTAAACTACTAAAAAAGAGAGAGAATTTTTATTTTTTAATGCTAATGAAAATTTCTTTTAAAATAATTTTATGCTAAATCGGAGGGGAGAATTGGATTGATAAGCAGGTCTCGAAAATCTTTAACCGAAGGATAGCCCCCATATTTGTTTATTATGAGTTTACTTCCTATATTATACGAAAAAGCAGTAGTTGAATGTACTGGATTAAAAAAAGATTTTATTCGATTTTTAATATTTTCTTGGCTAAAGATTTCAAAACTGGTTGCGTATCGAATTAATTTCTCTTCGCTCCACCCGTCAATAAGAGCATGATAAGTGAAATTATACCAAAAAAGCGATAGTTTTCCTTTTACTTTGCCTTGCGCTATTAATGCTTCAATAGAAGTTTCTTTTGACGAGTCTGGACAAAATTCTCGTAAGCTAATTTCTGCTTGATCTCGATAAGAGAAGAGCATATTAACAGCGATTTCTGCTATA
>DAOUUT010000252.1 GCA_030668025.1 Promethearchaeota archaeon | reverse complement strand
GTAAGTTTTGTAAAAGTCCAATGCCCAAAATGTGGAAAACCAGCTAGAAGAGAAACAGATACAATGGATACTTTTGTAGATAGTTCGTGGTATTTCTTCAGGTTTTGCGATCCTGATGAGAAGAATTTACCATATAGAAAAGATATAGCAGACTATTGGATGAATGTCGATCAATATATTGGAGGCGTTGAACATTCTGTGCTTCATTTATTATACGCAAGGTTTTTCACTAAAGTAGCTCGAGATCTTGGGCTTCATTCGTGTGACGAACCATTTCAAAAGTTATTAACACAAGGAATGATAAATAAAGTCCATCCTTTCTGCCCTGAATGCGAAACATTCGCAAATAAAGCAGAAATGCACGATAAGAAATGTAAACGATGCGGAACGGAATATATTTTGAAAAGTGTTAAAATGAGTAAGAGTCTTGGTAATACTGTAGAACCAATTGGAATTATGAATAAATATGGAGCCGATGCAGCGAGATTTTTTATTTTGTTTGGAGCTAGTCCAAAATCTGGGTTAGAATGGTCTGACGAAGGAGTAGATTTCGCTTACAAATTTATGAGGAATTTTTTTCTCTTGTTAAGAGAACCAATAGAAAAACTACGAGCAAAGAGTTCCATTAGGGACGAATTAATAACATACAATTTGAATAAAACTATAAAAGTAGTTACAGAAAGCTACGAGAAACTTGCCATACGAGATGTTATAAATCATATTATTCTATTTTTTTCGGATTTAACAAAATATAAGGACGAAGGTGGATTAAAAGAAATTTTCAACGAGTGTAGAGAAAAATTGACAATGCTTTTCCACCCTATTGCTCCACATACAACAGAGGAGATTTGGGAACTTTTGGGGAAAAAAGAGTTTATCAGTTTAGCCAATTGGCCCTCGTATAACGGTTCCTTGTTAACTGTCGAAAACGAATTTAAATGGAAACTTATGGGCAATACTGTAGACGATATTAACAGCATTAAATTAGCAACCAAAAAAGACAAGTTAAAACACATTACTATAATAATTGCCGCTTCGTGGAAATTCAAATTCTATTCGTTATTAATGTCTTTAATAGAAAAATCAAAAAATCAAGGAGAAATCATGAAAAAGATAATGCAACATGACGAGTTTAAAACTTACGCTAAATTCATTAATCAAACAACGGCAAAAATATTAAAAAATATTGGTAAATATCCAAAATATACACTTTCAAGTGAAGAAGAGTATCAATTCTTTAAGGAGATGATACCAATTATTAAAAAAAAATTCAACTGCCCAATAAATATCGTTTTAGAGAGCGACTCAAAAGAAAAAAAAGCGTCCCAATCGCTACCAGGTCGACCGGCAATAGTTATTGAATAATACAAAAAATGAATTCCTTTTATTGATTTTTTTTCCCTCCTTTTATATCAGAAAATATATTTTACTAATAAAACCATAATGTTTACCGCACTGATTTAAATACATAATATCAAATTTATATTTATACAATAAAATATAATATATTTTTCAAATTTCCGTAAAAATATTTAGATAAAATGACATTTTACGAACTTTCAGTTATTACTAACACGGGATTTCCTTATTACAATTTAAAACTAAAGAGTCCTCCTAATGGTGTGAATTTATATTTAAGATTTTTTGATTTTTCAAATAGTAATTCTGGTCTAAATATTAACTTAGATCCTGTCAGTGTATTTGAGCTTAATGCTGGATTAGTTTCAGCTTTATACGAATTTGCCCGAAGTATTGACAAAAAAATTGAAAAGCTTGAATTTAAGCCATCTAAAAAAGGAAATTTAAACAAAGCAAATTATAAAGGCGATGTTTTAATCACCACTCAAACAGAACCATACTTACTTCATAAATCTGTTAGGGAAAAGATAAAATTAATTTATAATTCCGTGATATCTCCTAAAATCCCCCTTGATTCGGCTTTAAAAATATTACAAAACGAAGAAGATAAAATATTAGATATTTTAAAAGATTCAGAAGCAAGAAATCGCATGGAAAAACATAAAAAAAAGATCAATCAATTAGCAAATGATTTTTTAACTGAGATGAATAGCTATGGACTCCATGGTATTTGTATAACTTGTTTTGATCTTTCACCTATTACTGTATTCGGAAAGAAATATTCTTTGAATGATGTAGACGCAATCTTGAGAAAAGTTGGAGTAATCCCTGAGATTTCGCCTTTAGAATGGATATATCGGCAGTCTTATATTTCTGGAGAACAAATATGGGTGTATTTAATAAAATCAGGAGTAGGTCCAACTATCCACGGACTATTTGAGCCTTATTTTTACCTACTATTTGCCGATCCTCAGTCTTATTTAGGGGAATTTCCTGGAAAGCTTACTGCTAAATTTAATCAAGTTTTAGGATAAATTGATCTAGAAAATATAAACAAAATATTTTATTTAACGGATGTTTCTGCTGCTTTTATTACTTCATATAATGAATCTGCTTGTAGCGAAGCTCCTCCAACCAAACCTCCATCAATATTATCTTTTTTTAATATATCCTCTGCGTTTTTTGGTTTTATAGAGCCCCCATATTGGATTCTAACTATCTCTGCTGTTTTTTTATCGTAGTTTTTGGTTAAAAGTTCGCGAATAAAAACATGTATCTCTTCAGCTTGCTCTGGAGTAGCTGTTTTTCCCGTGCCAATTGCCCATATTGGTTCATACGCTATAACAACTTTACTCATCTCTTCGTTAGTTAAGTCTTTAAAAGTATTGTTAAATTGATTTTCAATTATTTCTTTTGTTCTTCCAGTTTCTCTTTCTTCAAGATGTTCTCCAATACAAACAATTGCATTTAAACCCAAAGATAAAGCTTTCTTTAATTTTTTGTTCACTAATTCGTTTGTTTCTTTAAAAATATCCCTTCTTTCGCTATGACCAAGAATTACAAATTGACATCCGAGTTCTTTTAAGAATAATGGAGAAATCTCGCCTGTAAAAGCTCCTTTTTCTTCAAAATACATGTTCTGCGCTCCAACCATTATATTTGTGTTTTGGACACACTCAATTGTAGAATACAAGGCTGTAAAGGGTGGAACAACCACAATGTCGACAGAACTAATTTCTTTCACTAATGGAATCAACTTTTTCAGCATTTCTATAGCTTCTGAAGGGGTTCCCTTATTCATTTTCCAATTCCCACCAATAATTGGTTTCCTCACTTTTAATTCCCTCTTTCCTTCTTTCAAAAATATGTAGATTAAACTCGATAATGATTTTGATTTAAGTTATATTTATGTAATTTTGTTAATAAAACCATAATATTTACTGCATGTCGCAACTATCGTTTAAAAGTTACAAAGATACAAAGAGTTTTTCTGTATTACGATATACGATAATATTTAATCGTATTACAATTGATTGATACCATGATTTCGTATTATGATATGTATTTTGTCGTTTTTCGTATTACTTTATTATTTGAGGTCTTTGCCACATGTAGGTGATATAAATTCAAGGCGTATTTTACGGTCAATGTTAATAATAAATAATGATCTTGAATTTTATTAAAAATTAACTATCTCATTTAGTTTTTATATTAAGATTCAAATAAATCAATAGAATGAGATTAACATTTAGATTAAGATAAGTAAAAAAGTAGATGGGACTTTATATGAAACTAGTGTATAAGTTTAGACATCCTAAAATTGTTCATTTAGATTTGCTCTGTTCAATTTCTAAAAAGCTCTACAATCAAGCAAATTGGTATGTACGACAAGACTTTTTTCATTTGGAAAATTGGCTTCGCTATCAAGATTTAAATTTTATCTTGCAACACTCTGATAACTACAAATTATTAAAAGCTCAAACTTCACAGCAGATTCTTAAAACTATAGATAAGAATTGGAAAAGTTTCTTCAATGCGATAAAAGAAAGAAGAAAGAACCGAAATAAGTTCAATGGGAGACCAAAACCTCCCAAATATAAAAAAGAAAATAGTTATTTCTTAATCTTTACGAATCAAAATAGTAAAATTACGAATAATAAGTTAATTCTCACGATGTCCAAACTTTTTAAAGAAACATATCCCAATTTTAAAAAACCAATAGAAATATCTATTCCTCACTATAAAAATAAGAACTTTGAAGCGTATCAGCAAATAAGGATCTTACCGAGAAAGAACTTCTACGAAATCGAAATAGTATATAAAAAAGAAGTAAAGAAATCAAAATTGGATACAAAGAAGTATTTATCTATTGATCTAGGATTAAATAATTTAATAACGGCGGTAGAAAACAGAAATATAAAGCCAATTATCGTTTCAGGAAGAGTTTTAAAGTCTATTAACCGACAATGGAATAAACAGAAAGCAAGGCTCTATTCTACCAAAGACAAGCAGAACTTAAAGTGGACGAATAGACTTGATAGTATTACTATTAATCGAAATTCAGTTATTACTGATTATTTACATAAAACCGCTCAATTTGTAGTTGGATATTGCTTAAAAAACCAAATAGGACACATTTGTTTAGGTAATTTGGATAATATAAAACAGAACATCAGAATGGGCAGACGAAATAACCAGAATTTCGTGAATATCCCCATTCAAAAGCTTAAGCAAATGATAACTTATAAAGCCCAGCTTGTAGGAATTCAAATTCACGAAGTCAACGAGTCCTACACTTCAAAATGTAGCTCATTGGATTTAGAGCCGGTTCAAAAACATAAAAATTACGTTGGTAAACGGGCAAAACGAGGATTATTTAGAGGTTCGAATTATCTTCTCAATGCAGATGTAAATGGAGCGTTAAATATCCTCAGAAAAGTAGTCGGAGATGGTTTTATTCGAAATCTATCCGATAGAGGTTGCTGGTTTCAGCCTGTGCGAATAAGGGACGTGTTCCAAACTTCGCATCAACATTCTTTACTAAAATCTGTTAATATTGTGTAACAATTTTAATTAAAATGATAACCTTTATGTAAAAAGAGTAATAAAAAAGATTATTCTTCTTTTTTTATTTTGTCTGCTAACTTTGTAGCTTCTAATAGCTTTTTTACTTCATTGACATCTGGAGACATAACTTTTGGTAATCCGAGTTGATCTCTTCTTCTCTCTATAGCAGGTTGCATGGGAATTGCTTTACCATTTTCTAAAATGGTGGATGCTTGAATAGTGTAATAATCGGGAGCTTCACCTCTTTCAACACTCATATTTTTTAAAATAGTAAAAATTTCTGTAAGTTCTACTTTTTGAGGGCATACCTCATCGCAGGTATCACAAACTGTGCAGCCCCATATACTAAACGCATTTTCTTTCCCAAAAATTTTTTCTTTTAACCCAAGAAGCGCATCCAAAATTAACCTCCTAGGGTTATAGCGTCCATTTGTTACTTGTGCCACAGGGCAAGCTCCACTACATGTAGCACACTGATAACAATAAGCTAATGTACTACCGATGT
>DAOUUT010000152.1 GCA_030668025.1 Promethearchaeota archaeon | reverse complement strand
TGTTGACAAACCTATATCTCGGTTGTCGATTCTGATGACAAAAAAGCCACGATTTGCAAAAGTTTCGCACATCTCATCCGACCAAGCAAGCATCTGGCTTCCCAGTCCCGCTATCAATAACAACGGTTTTGAAATCGGGTCCCCGATTGTCTCATATTCAATCTCTATATTATTTACATTCGCTTTTGGCATTGTAGATCTTCCTTAGTTTTATTATTAATCAAATTAAATATGAAATATGATTAATAATTAAAAAATATAAACTTTATGTAAAACCAAAAATAAGCTAAAATATAGTTCAATTATCATAAAATAATGAAATATGAGTAAATTTTAATGGGTTACTATGTCTGAAAATATTATATATCTCGATGTAAAAGTACTTGAAAGTTTCATGAGAGATGTTTTTATTGGGCTTGGGGTTCCTAAAGACGATGCCCACATTATAGCTGAAGTTTTAATTGCTTCTGATATTAGAGGAATTGATACCCATGGAATACAACGTTGTAAAATGTATTTCGATCGTATCAAAGCTGGAATGTACGAAGTAATTACTAAGATTGACATCGTTAAGGATGGCCCAACTACAGCTCTTTGGGACGGAAATTGCGGAATGGGTCACGTTATTGCTTATAAGGCAATGAAAACTGCGATCGAAAAAGCTAAAAAGTATGGACTTGGTTCTGTTGCTGTTCGAAATTCGACCCACTTTGGAATTGCGGGTTACTATTCTCTCATGGCTACAAAGGAAGGGATGATTGGCTTCGCAGTTACTAACGCTCGCCCCTCCATGCCCCCTACTTTTGGAGTTGAACCAATGTTAGGAACAAATCCGTTAACAGTAGGCGCTCCAACAGATGAAGAATTCCCCTTTTTAATTGACTGTGCCACTACAATCGTTCAAAGAGGTAAAGTAGAATTATACAATAGAATAAATAAACCTTTACCTGATGGTGTGGTAATAACAGACGATGGTAAAACAGAAACTGATCCTGCTAAAATATTAGAAGGTATGAGTAAAGGGAAAGCTGCATTATTACCATTAGGAGGCAAAGGAGAAGGTACTTCTGGTTATAAAGGTTATGGTTATGCAACCTTAGTTGAATTATTATCTGCGGCTTTACAAGATGGAATATATCTTAAAGATACGATAGGTATCGTTGAAAACGGCCAAAAACGCTTAAAAGTGGGTCATTTCTTTCTAGCAATTAATATTGAAAGCTTCTTATCAATTGGTTCTTTTAAAAAAACAGCCGGAAATATCATGAAGGGATTGAGAGAGTCAAAAAAGGCTCCAGGCGAGGAAAAGATTTACACGGCGGGAGAGAAGGAATTTATTGCCGAACAAGAAAGATTAAAAACGGGAATTCCGATTAACAAAAGTTTACAAGAAGATATCAAAATTATGCGAAAGGAACTACACTTGGATAAATATGAATTTAATTTTTAAAAAAGTATTCTAAATTTTTCTATATATTTCTAACACTTTTTCTTTAAAATTATCAAAAAAATCGCTAAATCTTATTAAAATTAGAGTTAATCACGATCTTTCAACTTATATTCAATATGATTTTAATTAAATAGAAGGGATTCTAGTAAAAATCTATTGCTTTCAAGGTAGGTTAAATGACAAGTACGAAAAATGACATAGTACCCTTATCTAGAGATATTACTTTCATAGATTTTAAGACTCTCAAGAATTTTATTAGAGATGTGTTCGTTGGTCTTAAGGTAAATAAAGTAGATTCTGAAATAATTGCAGATGTATTAATTACATCCGATTTAAGAGGAATAGATTCGCATGGTATTCAGAGATGTAAGATGTATTACGATAGGATCAAAAAAGGAATTTACAACACAAAAACAAAGATAAAGATCGTTAAAAAAGGTCCTACAACTGCGGTTATTGATGGTGGATGTGGGTTAGGACCGGTTATAGGTTATAATGCTATGAAATTAGCGATTCAAAAAGCCAAAAAGTATGGACTCGGAGCTGTTGCAGTTAGGAATTCTACGCATTTTGGGATTGCGGGATATTACTCTCTCATGGCCATAAAAGAAGGGATGATTGGAATTACAACCACTAACGCTAGACCCGCTATTCCTCCAACATTTGGTGTAGAACCAATGTTAGGTACAAATCCATTGACTGCGGGAGCACCAACAGACGAAGAATTTCCTTTTATGATTGATTGTGCTACCTCAATTATTCAAAGGGGTAAGATAGAAGTTTATAATAGAGCGCATAAACCGCTTCCTGAAGGTGTAATCATAACCAAGAATGGAAGAACGCAAAACGATCCTCAAGAAACATTAAAAAATTTAGAAGATAGTACAGCGGCTCTTTTACCGCTAGGTGGTGAAGGCGAAAATACATCAGGTTATAAGGGTTTTGGATATGCTACACTTGTAGAAATTTTATCTTCAGCATTGCAAAATGGAATATTCCTTAAAGATACAGCAGGCGTTATCGAGGAAGACCAAAAACGCTTAAAAGTTGGGCACTTCTTTATGGCAATAAATGTAAACCACTTTACACCCTTGAAAATGTTTCAACGAACTACTGGGACAATTATGAGAACTCTTAGAAACTCTAAGAAAGCACCTGGTAAAAATCGAATATATACTGCTGGAGAAAAAGAATATTATTCTGAAAAAGTAAGAATAAAACAAGGTATTCCGATTAACAAAAGTTTACAAGAAGATATTAAAACAATGAAAAAAGAACTGGGTTTATTTAAGTATAATTTTCCATTTTAAATTAAAAAAAAATTCCATCTGTTCGACCTTCTAAAGGTTCAGAATGGATTATAATTTCTGTTAGATTATCAATTTTTAGAGTTTCTTTTATATGTTGCTCTAAATTTGAAACTATATTATGAACTTTCGAAATGTTTAAGGATCCATTAAAAAAAACATGGAGTTCGAGTGCACAAAAATCAAGTGCTGTCAAAAATTCTAAACCATGATATCCTTTAACTTCTGGATTACTTTTTAATAAACTTTCTAAAACAATCTGGATTTCTCTTTTCTTTTGAGGGTCAATAAGAGTACAGACTAAGTTATCAGCTACTAATTTTCGCATAATCGTTTCTGATTCTATATGAGTAATTATACGCGAAATAGAGGGCACTTGTTCCTTTAGTTGATTTTCAAACAGAATACTTAATTCGTGAGCTTCTTCTAGTGATAAATTCTCGTCAACGGCTATTGCTACAGATAAAAAGTATTTATTTTCTATTCTGAAAATGTTTAAATTCCTGAAATCTGAAATCTCATTAAATTCACTTTTCATTGAATAAAGTAAGTTAATTATCTCTTCACCTATTGAAGATTCACCACTTAAAGGATTCATCTCAACTATACATTCAACATTATAAGACGAAAAATATTTTTTACTCAATGTATGAATTGCTTTTGTAATTTCATTTGCATGAACAACAGGTATATGATCTTCAACAGATAAACGAACATCTAAAAATAATGTATTTCCACCAATTCTGACTTTTAATTCTTCAACACCATTAACGTGATCAAGGTTAAAAACCTTTTCTCTGATTTCTTCTAAAATAAGATAACTTATGGGATTTTCATCTATTAAATCTTTAATGCCTTCTTTTGAAAGCTTAAATGCGGTGAATATTATCCATAGGGAGAGCCCAATACTAAAAAATGGGTCTAAAAATTGGATACTGAAAAAGATCGCTAAAATGAAATTAATCATAACTACAATCGCTCTAAGAGAATCTTGGAATAAATTTAAACCTTGAATTTTAAGTGATAAGCTACTCCGTTTCTTTCCTTGCCACATTAAAATCCTAGAAAAAACTAAATTAATAATGAATGAAATAATTAACAGTTGAAACCCTAAATCAGGATTCATAATACCATACGCGTTGGTTAATATCGTTTGAACTGCTAAATAAATAAGAATACAATAAAGATTGATCAATATAATTCCTTGAATTAATCCCCCAATTGAATCAATCTTGGAGTGTCCGTACATATGTTGGTAATCTGGGGGCTTTTGACTTATATACAGAGAATAAATTGTTAGACAAATAAAAAAAATATCAGTAAGCGTATCAACAGTTTCAGCTAAAAAACTAAGACTTCCCGTTAGGATTACCCCTAGTAGTTTTAAACCTGACTGAATTAGGATTATGAAAAAAGCAATAATTCCCAATTTAATTTTTATGTCCATTACTTTCTTTATTTCTTAAGATAAAAATTTAATACTTTAGAAGTTTAAAAAACTTAAAGAAATACTGAGAAATAAATATTTGGCAATTAAATAAAAAGAAATAAAATAGATATATATAAAAATTTTTAGAAGTGTCTTGGAATATCAATTTATTAGTATTATATTTTCGTAAATAACATAAAACTTTAATTAAATTTCTTTATTATCTTGTTTCGCAAGTCTTTTGGTAACTGGAGTACAACCTAATAAATCCTTGAATTTTCGCATAAATTCCATATCAATTGGCTCTCGCGCATCCCCCCAACAAAGTTTTAATAATTCTTTTGCCTTATCGGGAGCTTCTAAAATGATATCCTTGGTTAATCTGGGGTCTTTATTAACATCAAATAGACTTCCTCCTTCCGTGTCCCACACATACCCATTATACCAATAATCTCCATCGTAAACTGCTACAGAGCCACCCCAAGCTATCGAAATGTGATCGTAGTACGTCAATTCGTCATCTTGAACCAATTTCAATAGGTCCTTACCATCCATATTATTCGCAGAAATACCGCAAGCTTTACAGATAGTAGTTGCGATGTCATGATGATAACAAAACTTATCACAAGTTTTACCACTACCTTCACCATCTGGAAATCGGATCATAGCGACAAGATCAGCCACTTCACGTCTAAGCGGGTTGGCGGCTTTTGCTACTAGTCCGTGCTCTCCTAGCATGTGACCGTGATCAGAAACTACCACAATGATTGAATCATCCCAGATACCCATCCGTTTGATATAATCTATGAAATAACCGAACCATGTGTCCACGAGCGATACTTCTGCGGCATACCTAGTCCTTAAATTTTTGAGTTCTTTTTCAGAAAGTATACTCGCTGGCCCATAGAGGGAGTGTGTTACTTTTCGGCATCCTTTTTCCCAATTAGGGTCGTTTTCGTATATCCGAATGTATTGAGGAGGCGGATTCCAAGGTTCGTGTGGGTCGAATGATTCTACAGTTATAAATCCTTTCCCTTTTATTAGAGCATCATAATTCATATCCAACCATTCCCCAGCTGCGCGAAATACCTGGGATGGAAAAGTGTCAGTTTCGGAGCGCCACCAGCGTACATTTTGAAGGAATCGACGCATCATGAATTGGGCAAATATCGTACCTGCTGATATCCCGTCCTCTTTGGAAGTGAGATATTCTTTAAGAATTTCGTCGGGAACTCGTGGTCCGGATAGATATGCATCCTCTTCTTGTCCACGAATCCATTTCCATTGATCAAATCCACGATTGAAATTATATCCTGGTTTAAATTGATGATAAACATCGGAAAACAAAGCTGTAACATATTTTTTACGATTAAATCGCTCTGCTAGAGTGTCTTGAGAATCTGAAATGGAACTCCAACCAGGGGCACCGAGAGCATCGCCGATGATATCTCCCCGTCCAGACTTTGTCTTTCCAAGCTTGTCATCCGTAAAAGGAAAAACACGCTTCCCAGTATAGATGGCTTTTCGTGCCGGGAGTGTCGGTAATGACTCCGGGTACATTCGTGTAAATTTCACGGATTCTTTGGCAAACTTGTCCAAATGTGGTGTTTTTATCCAAGTATTACCATAACATCCAACATGATCTTGTCTTAATGTATCAAGTACAATTAATATTGCATTTACCATATATTATTGGTATTTAAAATAAAAAAAAAGGTTATTTATAATTTTCTTGGAATTTTAATTTCGAGATCTGTAATTGGGTAGGATGCGCATGGATGGAAAAAGTCAAATTTCTTATCCCCAGCTTTTCTCCAATCCGAAACGGGATTTATATATACATCACCTGAAATAAGAAGAGAACGACAGAACCCACATTCGCCAGAGCGGCATTTTGATGGTGGATTTAAGTTTGCTCGTTCTAGGGCAACAAGGACGGATTCGGTTGCCTTTGCTGGTATGTCTTTAATCAAACTTCCAATGTGAGTCTTAATCTTAAATACTTTATCAGCTACATCTTGAGGGAAGTCTGGATTACTTAGAATATCTTTAATTTCACCAAATGCCTCTCTACGGACGCGTTTATGATGTAAATTGAACTTTTCTAATTCTTTTTCAACAAAATTATACATGACTTGTGGTCCACAAATAAAAAACGAGCTTTTGTTAACATCGCAATACTTCTCTATAATATCAGAAGTTAAAAAGCCCAATTCAGATCCTTCGAGGGTAACTTCTTCACAACTTAAAACATGCACGACTTTAATTTTATCCGGGTGCTTCTTTTCAAGCTCTTTAAATTCGTCGTAATAAATGATATCATCTTCTTCACTACTTCCATACAGCAAGGTTAATTTTGCATCTAATTTGTCCTCAACAATTTCTTTAGCAATGGAACGGAATGGAGTAATTCCTGATCCTCCTGCGAGACCGACTATCTGTTTTAAATCCCTAAGAGGTTCGTAAAAAAAGAATCCCTCTGGTCCAGAACTTTCAACCCTAGTTCCGACTTTCCAACTATCCCATATGAAACCAGTTAAAAATCCGGGTTCTTCTTTTCTAATCGTGATTTCATAGAAACCTTTTAAAGCTTCCGAAGGAGAAGAAGCTATTGAATAAGGTCTTGTGATAGCAACTCCATTCACTTTCACCTTCAAGCTTAAATATTGACCAGCTCTAAAATAAGCCAATTCTTTTGTGTTTGAATCTGGATCTGGTGTGAGCTTAAATGTTTTAGTGGATTTTGTTTCGTCTTTGATTTCACTGATAACTAAGTATTGTCTTATGGGATGAAGTCGTACAGCGAGTTCATTCATTGGATCCTTTGTTATCGGCTCACTAGATGCCTTTTCGAACCTCTTTTTTCGGTTTGGGACTAATTTTGTAAACGCAAATAAATCTCTTGTGTTGCTTTTAACAATAATATCAAATTTCTTTTTTTCTTCGCTCATTTTAGCTCACCCTTTTTATGTAAATCTTGTAAAGTTAGTAAAGCAGCAGTTTCTCCATCCTTTAAAGCACTACTATATCCGTGACATCTTTTTCCAAAACCTCCACAAAATTCAAGACCCTCAATATGCTTTTCGTCATTCATTGTCATCAAGCGTGGGACAAATGAATCCCACGAATCTGGTTCGTATCCATATACTACTCCATTATAACTTCTGGTAAATCTTGAAATGGTTTGAGGCGTAGCAACTTCAATTTCTTCAATATGTTCCTTTATTGGAGCACCAGTGGTTTTTTCCAAAGTGTTAATAAGGTCTTCCGCGATTTTATTTTTTAATGTAAAGTAATCTTCGGGCTTTACATCGTCCCATACTCCTGGTAGAAAAGCAGTAGTAATAGAAATAATACATGTGCCTGGAGGTGAGCAGTCTGGGATTGCATTATTTAAACAAATTGTTGCTTGAACACCAGGCGTTTCAAGGTTGTTTAAAGATTCGTAAAGTATATCAGTACTCTTATTGTTATAAATAAAGTAACTATAATCTTTGAGTCCTAATTCATCGGCCGTTGAATCTAAACCCAAATAAACAACAAATGTAGAAACTCCATGCCGTCTAGCATTTATTTCCTTATAAGCAATTTCTGGAACTTCTGATTTAGGATGTATTAATTTGTTATAAGTAAGCGTAGGGGAAGCGTTGCAAACTACATGATTCGTTTTAATCTTATCTCCTTTAGAAGTTTCAACTCCGACAACTTTACCGTTTTCAACCAATATTTTTTCTACTGTCGTGTTATATTCGATTTTACCTCCTAATTCTCTAATCCTTGTATCTAGAGCGGTAGTGTAGTCGTGAGATCGAAATTTTGGAATATAAGCACCTTTTAAAATATAACCATAAACCATAGAAGCAAAGATCGTAAAATTCACTCTACTTGTTGGAAGTCCTAAATAAACCCAATACGCGTTAAGAATGCTCCTTGCTTTTTCGGGCATATTAAGGGCATTTTGAACTTCTTCCACAGAATAAGCTGCAGTTTTAAGAAAATTTGAATGCTCCTTTAGTAAAACATTTTGATCTGGATGCCCTTTTGACCGCCCTATATAGGAAGTTGCCCTATCAATGTCTTGTGCTAGGTCAAAAAATTTACTTACAGATTCTCTACTTCCAGGGACCTCTTTTTCAATAGTATCAAGATAAGAATCAGTTCCAAAAGGCATTACTACATCAATACTTTCATCTGGGTCCGTTAAAATTAACCTATATGCCTCAGGAATTTTTACGAACTCTGAATCTAGTTTAAATTTTTCTAATAATCTTCTAGTACCACCCTTATCTGAAGAAGGGCCATAATCATAAAGTTCGTGAAGTGAGGTCTCAAACTCAAACCTTCCCCTTACAAAACTAGAGGCAAATCCTCCAGGTAAGTTATGTTGTTCTAAAAGCAGTATTTTAGCCCCTCTCATTGCTAATGTTGCTGTAGCTATTAAACCACCATTACCAGCGCCAATTATTACAGCGTCATAAGTTTCGCTAATTGTTTGTTCAATACTCTTATCACTCATTTTAAATTCTCCTCATTTTTTTTAAAAAACACAATATTAGTTCAATATATTTTTGCATCTATTAATATATTATTCTGTTATCATTTAGTCAATCA
>DAOUUT010000256.1 GCA_030668025.1 Promethearchaeota archaeon | reverse complement strand
TGACTATAATTAAGTAAAAGGAAGAAAAAAAGATGACCCAATCAAAAGAAATCTGGAGAAAGGTGGTAATACTGGCGGTCGTGGGAGGATTAGCCTTCTGGGTAACTAACTTCGCAATTTCCCTGACTCCCATCGCCGCCGAGTATAGAGCTGCTCTTTCAATTTCTTATCTTCCAATGATTGTTGCATCTTTAATTGGTGGCCTGATTATCGGATTCTTTGTCAGCTATTTCTTGCTTCGTTTCTTTGATAAGATTCCAACAAAGAATCCAATTCTAAAATCCGTAATACTAAGCCTCATCGCCCTAATCATTGTCATAATCCTACTCGAAGTTCCCTCAAGTTTTCTCACGACGAGTGATTTCTTGCATGTCTTCCTCATCGGCACAATGTTTAACGTACTAAGGATTCTCGCGCTTGGAATAGTTATTGGCTATCTATACAATAGGCTGTACAAAGGATTCAATCCATCCGTAATTGCTTCCAAGTCTCCTCAGGTGGAATAGTGAAACAACTATGGAAACCCAAGCCTCAGGTCGAAGTAAGCGACAGACTTCACACGAGTTCTACAAGAAACTATATAAACTGACTGTAGCGGGCGGAGTAGCATTCTGCAACTCTATGAATTTGCTAAGGAAATAAATCCAGTGCGTAAAGATGTCGAGGAACTAATCTTTCCCGATGGTAAAAAGGTTTATCTTCTAGCTAAAGGACGGTTGGCTAATTTAGTACTTTCTGAGGGTCATCCCAGTGAAGTCATGGACATGTCATTTGGACTTCAAGCTTTAATGTCTGAGTATATTGTTAAAAATAAAAATAATCTCAAACCCAGAATGGTTGATGTACCAATTGACATTGATGATAAAGTGGGAATTTTGAAGCTTGATGCCATGGGTATTAATATAGATAAATTGACAGAGGAACAGTACAACTATATCCACGGCTATGAAGAAGGGACTTAAACCTTTTAATAACATAATTATTTGGTTCTTTTTAGAACTTCTATACTATACTTTTTTTTTTATTTTACTTTTTAAGGTTTAGGATTTAAGATTTCATCAGCAGTAATATCGCCATAGATTTCATTAGCCAGTTTTCTGAGACCATCTATTCCAAGTGGTTCTTCAAGGAGCTTATCTGACTCCCAAATCTTTAAATCTTTAAATTCTTTTTTAATTTCCTCAGAAAATTTTAATTGTATTTGCCGTATTTTTTTACAGAAATTGCAGTGTTTAGGGTCAGGAGTCAACATATTAATGTGAACTGCATCAAGGTTAATGTATTTTTTCGTTAAATCTCTTGCGCGTTTAACTTCTTCAAAGCTAGGTTTTTCAGCTATTGAAACTAACCTTAAGGAACCTATGCTATGGATCAGTTCAGTAATTCTCTCACCACGCTTTTCAAGATCGACTATCATATTGAATATTTCGTTACCTAATTCCCTCCTTTTTTCCTGATCATCAAATGGTTTAAGAATTTGATGAAACATTTTAGAAAAATTCCTAATTGTTCCTTTTATTGAATTATAAAAATTTAAAGAGTATTTTAAGACGACTTTTACTTGGTCTTCTGGAATTTCAAAGAGAGCTATCATATTAGCAGTGGGTGGAAAATCAGCTATAATAATATCAAATTGAATATCTTGAGAAGTTATATCCTCAGCATCTAAGATTTTTTGAAAAAACATGGCGTTTTTTAAAGCTAACGGAATTGAATCGGAAGTAAAGGTAGTATCAAAAAATTTTTCAATATTGGGGATTCTCCCAACTAAAGGCATCTGATTCATGAGAGCTTTCATCTTATTAACTAAATCTTTAGTATATTTTTCAGCATAGATATTTGGATCCGGCTCAATTGCCCATAAATTACTTGTTATTGGCGTAATCATGTTTCCAATTTTCTGAGATAGGAGATCTGATAAATTATGGGCCATATCAAAGGAAATGAGAAGTATCTTTTTATTTGGAAGAAGTTTCGATAGAAGCACAGCGGTAGCTGCACTTATAGAACTTTTCCCTACCCCACCTTTCCCCCCTAACACTATTATTCTTTCAATCATGTCAAACGCTTAGATGCTTTAAAATAAGAAATTAAATAATATTAAATAGTAATATAATATATAAAATAAATTCAAGAATTTTAATAATTCTACATTAATTTATTGGATATTTTTAGGAAAAAAGACTAACTTCCCAGAAAGGTTTGGACACTCACAATCTTTGTTTCTTTCGAAATAGAAATAAAATCTGCCGATATCAGTATTAAGTTTGTACTTTACCTTTCTTTTGGTATTATCTGACATTTTTCTTAATAATTTATTATTCCAGTAAATACTCATGGATGTATAATCATAATTAATCTTAAAAAAATAACATTTTATGGTGATATTATAACGATAAGGGCGGAACCTTAATTGAACCTTTTATATAACAAAAGATAAATGGAAAGAATTGTTATAATAATATAATCATCATAAAAATGTTGATTATTTATAGAGTTTCTAATTAAATTTACCATTCATATTTAAGAATACATTAAATTTAATCGAATAAGTAAAATTAAAAATTTTTAAAAAAATCATCAATTAAATAAAATAAATAAATCAAAAAAAAAATTAAAAAATTATTCAAAATATCAAATTAATTATTATCATAACTTATAACAATATATAGGAAGTAAGTTCATAATTCAAGCTTAATAAAGATAAATAAAACTATCTTAAAAGATAAAATATTCAAGATCTTAGTTAGAAAAATCAATTTAACATTAGATCATATCCATTAGTTAGATTTTACTTCTTTTTATAAGTTTATAATTAATTTTAGATTGAATGATAAAATCAAATATAAAATAGAAAAAAGGAGTGATTGAGATTACAACTAATATAGATTTTACTACAAAATATAATATTGAAGCTAAATTTAAAATTAAAGGTGTCGTCGAGAAATCAGATATCGTTGGAGCGATTTTTGGACAAACTGAAGGTCTTCTTTTAGATCTCGACTTGCGAGATCTTCAAAAGTCAGGGCGTATAGGACGGATTGAGGTTGAAAATGAATCAAAGGAAGGAATTTCCAAAGGAATCATTAAAATCCCCTCTAGCCTTACTCGTAAAGAAACTGCTCTATTGGCAGCAACTGTAGAAACTGTTTCTCGTGTTGGACCTTGTGAAGCTGAAATTCAATTAATAGATATAAGAGATGTGAGAGAAGCTAAACGTAAAAAAATAATTGAACGGGCGGCTGAACTATTAAAAGAATGGGATGAAAAATCTTTAGAACCAAGCGAAATAGAAGAACAAATGGATACGGATATAAAACTAGGCGAAATTATCTCATGGGGCCCAGAAAGCTTACCCGCTGGTCCTAGCATTGACTCTAGCTCAGAAATAATAATCGTTGAAGGTCGAGCAGATGTATTAAACCTATTGAGGATAGGAGTTAAAAATACAGTTGCCGTACAAGGTACTCAAGTTCCTAAATCGATTGTTGCTTTATCTAAGAAAAAAAAAAGTGTTATAGCTTTCTTGGATGGGGATCGTGGAGGGACTATTATTTTAAATGAACTTTTACAAGTTGCAAAGCTTGATTACGTGGCGCGAGCACCAGAAGGTTACGAAGTAGAAGAACTCACTCGTAAACAAATGATAAAATCTCTCCAAAATAAAAAGCCTGTAAGTACCACACGTGACAGAAAGTTTATCGAGAAAAAAGGACATACGGGAAAGGAATCGCATTTACAAAAATTATTGAAGAAAATTAAAGTTAAAAATTACGAAAAAATAGAAGAAAGCTTCGAGAAAATAAAGCCAGGCCACAGTATAGGGTTTAATAAAAGTTTAGAGGAATTATTTGAAATCCCTGTTGGAGAAATTTTTGAAAAAATTAAAGATTTTAAAAGTACGCAATTTCTAATCATTGATGGCATCTTAACGAAACGCCTGCTTTCACTTTTATTAAAATTGAAATTTAAATTTATCGCATGTAAAAACAAGGAAGAAGGTTTAAGAATACCGGAGCAAATAATCGTTTTCTTCTTCTAAAGTTTCTAATTTTTTTTTTAAATATTGAATTATAGGTATTAATTTCAGATTTTATTACAATTAACGTTAATAGGCAAGCCATCCGCAATTGAATTTGAAACTATACAATATTCCCTAAACTTAGTGATACATAAATTGATTTCCTCAGAAGAAGCGTTTTCTTCAGGTTTAAATTTAATTTCAGCATCCACTTTAGTTAACCTTAAAAGCATTTTAGGTCCTACATGAGATAATTTTCCATCTACCACTATTTCAACGCTTTTTATCTTTATATTCCTTTTTTGTAGGCAGTATATAAAGGTTGTTCCTAAACATCCACCTATTCCAATTAAGAAGTACTCGACGGAACTAGGACCTAGATCCGTACCGTGAAATGATGTAGGTTCGTCTACGCTAAAGTCCTTAAATTGTCTTGCAGAAGCTTTAAAATGGAGATTTTCGGTATAATTTAACGATACTTTCATGACAAAACAACTCAAGAATTGAATATATCTTTCTTTTCAAAAGAAATGGGAAAAATTCAAAATTGCTACCGGATTCCTAAGATTGCTTTAATTAAGGTCCAAATGAGTTGAATTACATAAGATATGGCTCCTAACACTAGTAATCCAATCGCACATATCTTAAAAACTAAAAGATATTCTTTTCTATCTGGTTTATTGGCAATTTTTATTATTCTTTTAGTATTTTGAAAAAAGACACCAATACGTTCGTAGATAGTTAATTTTTTACTTTTATTGTATTTAGAGTATTTTTCGTAACGGGGATAATTTGACATTTTTCGTTTTTTTTCTTGCTTTTTTTTTGCTTATTTAAATTAAAACTAAATATTTAAAAAATTTAATTATTGATTAAACTTTTGATCGTTATTCTTCGTTAATATCAAGAATATTTGAAATGAATATATCACGATTAAATGGTTCTAAATCGTCATATCCTTGTCCTTTTCCTATAAATAAAATAGGTTTTTTAGTTTCGTAAGATATTGATAACGCAGCACCACCCTTAGCGTCGGCATCTAATTTGGTTAGAATGTTTGCATCAATCCCTATGCTATTATTAAACTCTTTGGCTTGGGTTAACGCGTCATTTCCAGCAAGGCTATCTCCAACAAATAAGACTAAATCTGGTTCGGCAACTTTAACGATTTTTTGCATTTCTCTCATTAAATTTTTATTACTAACTTGTCTTCCCGCAGTATCAACTAGTACAACGTTAACTCCTTT
>DAOUUT010000246.1 GCA_030668025.1 Promethearchaeota archaeon | reverse complement strand
GGAACTAAAGATTCAACAATATTAAGATTAAAAAATAAAGGATTTTATAAAATGACTTCTGAAGAGAGAGGGAATCAATTAGTTAGAGTAAAAATTAAAATTCCTAAGAGAACCAATAAGAAGCAGAAGGAATTATTAGAACAATTAAAAGCAACAGGATTATAAAAAGGTGATTAAATGAATGTTGTATCAGACTTAAATATTATATCAGATTTATGTCCTGAATGTGAAGGTAGTATAGTTTCAATTAAACAAATAGGAGAAACTGTATGTTCTCAGTGTGGACTAGTAGTAACCGAAAGAAACGTTGATTTATCTCATAGCGATAAAAGAGCTTATACATCCCAAGAAAAGCAACTAAGGGAGCATACAGGTGCCCCTATATCTAACCTACTTCCAGACATCGGCTTAACGACTGTAATTAACAAAAAGAACATCAAAGATCCAGACTTAAAAAGAGCTGTAAAATGGAACACGCGAATGACATGGGAAAAAAGGAATATTCTTATCGCAACAACGGAATTAAAAAGAATTTGCAGTAATTTAAACCTTCCTAACCACGTGAAGGTTGAAGCGATTCGTTTATATAAAGAAGCGTTTAAAAAGAAATTACTTCGGGGAAGATCTATTAATTCAATGATAGCTGCAAGTATTTATCTTGCGATTAGATTAAAAAGAATACCACGAACATTCCAAGAGATCTTAGAGGAATCGGCTGAAAATTCGAAAGATATTAGAAGATGTTATCGAGTCTTAATCAGGGAATTAAATTTAAAGGCACAAAATACGGATCCAAGCGCTTTAATTCCGAAATATACGGCTAAATTAAATTTGAATCAAGAAATTGAGAGATTTACATCTAAAATTGTAAATAATTTTACCCTAAACTTTTCAACTAGTGGCAAAGACCCAAAAGGAATAGTAGCGGGGGCAATTTACTTAGCAAGTAAGATAAAGGGCTTAGAATTAACACAGAAAGAAATTGCCGATAAGGTAGGAGTAACTGAAGTTACACTTCGCTCCAGATATAAAGAACTTTCAAAAAAATTAAATATTAAAATATGATTTTATTTTTTTACTACTACTCTACTGAAGACCAATTATATTCCTTCGGACCCGCAAATAATAGCATAACAGCTGGAATTAAAACGGCTAATCCGCCCCAAACCCACCATCCAAAATAGAGTAAAAGAATTCCCCAAATTAACATCCATGGGATATTAAAACCACCTATATTTAATACCCAGCCATACAATGCATCCCAATCTTTTTCTTCGCATGGTTTCGAGAATTTAGGTTGTATAACTAGAAACGATATGATAATTCCGATTATAATTGAGATTATATTCCATATTTGATTCCCCAAATAAAATGGAATCCACCAAAAAATAATTGAGGAAACAACAATATATAATATTCCTAGAACACCATTAAGAATTCCAATGATCCAAGCCCATTTTCCTAAAGTAGATACCCATGAGGCATGTTGCCATTCATGTTCTCCCATATTTTTTATACCTCAACCCTTAAAATCATTACTTTTTGTAAACAAATTTAAAATTACTATATTATTCACATTCATTAAATTTAAAATTGATTATAATAAATTAATAATTTTGTATGTAAGAATGGTAGAATTAAATGAAACTCAGTAAAATGAAAGAAGTATGTTAAACACATTAACAAAGAATCAATTTTAAGTCTCTGGGTTAAGGATTTCACCAACATAGTAAAGTCCGACAAGGTTACCCCGTATTTGGAATTTTCTCGAGACTAACAAAATAATGACGTGTTCATTTTCGTCTATGTGACCCGTTTTAACGCCATATTTTACTGATTGTTCGATTAACCCCTCAACATCTAAATTAAAAAAGTCAACATTTTCTATATGAATGCTTTGTACGCCCCAAATTAGGTTTAATTCCCTTGCAGTTTTCTTAAACGGAGTCACTGCGATAATATGTAAGGGTGGGCGAAATTTAGAAATCATTCTAGCCCCGTATCCTTTCCTAGAAATAACTACAATTTTACCTCTAAAATTTAATTCTTCCATTTCGTACGCAAGAGCATGTATTGCGTGTCCAAGAGTTTGTGTATGTGTTAATCGATCAGAATCGTAATCGTCTGGAGACCTCATTGGTGCGTGTAAACTTGCAGTTGCCGCAATCTTGTTCATAACTTCGACAGAACTTAAGGGGTATTTTCCGACTGCTGTTTCAGCAGAAAGCATTACGGCGTCAGTACCATCAATAACTGCGTTATATATATCGTTTGCTTCCGCTCTAGTTGGAACTGGCGTGTTAATCATTGATTCCAGCATTTGGGTTGCCACAATAACGGGTTTTCCTTCTCGATTGCACTTATAAATTAAATCTTTTTGCACAATTGGTACTTGATCCGGAGAAATTTCGACACCTAAATCACCTCTCGCAATCATGATACCATCGGATACTTCTAAAATTTGATCAAAATTATCTAATGCTATAGGTCGTTCGATCTTTGAAATTAATTTTATTTCGTTATTTCCGTAATTCTCAAGGAGTTTTTTTACTGTAAGGACATCATCTCCTCCAGATACAAATGAAATTGCTACGAATTCGGGGTTTAGATCAGCAATAAATTCGAGGTCTTTAATATCTTTCTCTGTGGGAACGGATTGTTTTAATTCTCCACTTGGGATATTTACGCCTTTATTGTTGCTTATTAACCCACCGGCAATTACTTCTCCTATCAAATAATTCTTTTCTTTACCTTTAACTTGAATTTTAATAATCCCGTCGTTAACATAGAACACATCTCCTTTTTTCATTGATTTCAAAAATCCTACTAAGGGGATGGAAAATTGAGTTTGGTCTCCACCTCCAGGGATTTCACTTTCGTAGACATCTACTTCTTGTCCAACGTTTAATATATACGCCTCATCATTCTTAAACTTACCAACCCTTATTTTAGGTCCTTGAATATCTGCCATAATCCCAACATAGTCATCTACGCTTCTAATTCTATCAACTAATTCACCTTTTTCATCGTGTGTCCCATGAGAAAAATTCAATCTAAAAATATCAACGCCAGCATCAATTAAACGCTTAATCATCTGTTTTGAACTCGAAGCGGGACCAAGAGTAGCTACAATTTTAACAGTGTTTTCTCTAAATGACATTTTACATCAAAATTAGAATTTTGATTCAAAATCTATAATAGAATAATTAATATTAATATTGTATCCTTTGTTAAAAATTATACATTTTTAATTAAATTTTTAAGGTTCTCTAACTCTTTTCGATACTTGTTTCTGAATTCTTTTAATAAATTGATTGATTCTGTGTTATCTATGGTATTTAATTCTTTTAAAGAGAACAAACTGACTCTAAAGTGTTGAGGATATATTGAGAATTGGATTAATTTTAAATTATGTTCTTTACTGAATCCTTTTGCTAAGCTAACTAATAGATCGGAGCTTTGAGAAGCTAACAAAACCGCCAAAAAATGCCTATATCTTGGCTTTTTGGAGTAATTTTTTACTGTAATAAGATAAAGATTTTTAAGATTTTCTTTTAACTCGTAAATCTTCTTGATTTTTAAAGATTTAGGAACTCCTTTAATTTTTTCGGAAATCGAAGGATATTTATTTTTTAAACGCCTTGCATCGTTTAATAGCTCCCTTTTAAGATAAGAATTTAAATTCTTTTCATCATATGAAATAGCATTCTTAGAAGTCATTGGAATGAATTAATTTTAGTTAATTAGCCTTATAGGTAATTAAAGTTGCATATTTAATATAAATCTTTAATTATAAATTCAAGGTCTAAATCTTTTAAAGTCTCTTTTAATGGATAGCCATTTTCAGGATTCCATCCCATTCTACTGCAAAATTTTTTATAAAATTCCTTATACTCTACTGTCTTACCTTTTAGCGGCCCTTTTTCAGCAGGTGGTAGTCCGATTATTCTATCGGGTAATTCGTTTTGCGCTATGTTAATACCTTCTCGTATCGTGAACGCTTGACGTAAAGTTTGGATTCTTATCCCTGTTTTGATAAAATCTTCAATATTAGTATTCCAACCCGTTAAAGAATTCAAAAGATCAATAAAAGGATAAGGTCCAAAGGACGGCGAGAACATGCACATACCGGCACAGTTTAAGATTTGATGAAAGCCCGTATTGATTACCTGTGCCTCTACCTTCATTTTTTCGTTTTTTTTCCACTTTTTAGGGAGATTCAAGCTTTTCTCAAATTTATCAAACGATCCAATTTCAGAAAAATCGATACTAGCCGCTGTATGCCTTCCGGGGGTCGGATCAAACGCGTATGTAAAAGCTAAGGATTTAAAAAAGCGAGGGTCGTGCATCGGAATTTCAGAGCCTAATGAAGTTATGGCGTATTGTTTACTATTTTTCCCTATTTTTTCAGAAGCTATTTTTGCTCCATCAGCTAATATATCACCGATACCTTCTCTTAATATTATTTTGCGGACCAATTCTACTATAGATTTGCTATTACTCCACATTAAATCTAAACCGCCTGTATCGTCTAAATTTAAAAGATTATTTTCAAAACATTCAATTGCAAAAGCAACAGTTGCACCGGTGGAAATAGTATCAATTGCCGCACGATTACAGAGGTCGTTAATTTTAAATATAGAAAGCAAGTCGTTGTTGAGTAAAAGTGAACCAAATGAGCAGCAAGTCTCGTATTCCGGACTGAGCATTTCCTCAATGCCCAATTCAGGAATTTTTAAAATAGCTCCGCATTGAACAGGACAGCTAAAACATCCATATTCTTTTACTTTATATTTGTTTATATTAATGGAGGACAATAACTTTGATTTTTCGTAAGGAAAATCGTACATACCTACTCCAGACCAATTTTTAATCGGAGAGTCTCCAGTTTCAGCACCAATTGTGTTTCCAATAGTAGTACCAAAATAGCGATAAATTGTCCTCATAAGATTTGGTGAAGCAACCATTCCAATTTTAAGTCTACGGATGGTTTTTACCATTCCGAATATCTCGCTTAAAAAATTCTTTTTCATAGTGGATAATGGTTTAATCTTCGTTACTTTATAATAATCCTTTATTAAACTCAAAAAGTTCTCGCGGTTACAGATTACAACTTTCTTATCTCCCTTAAGAACTATCGTTTTTAGTTTTTTCGAACCCATCACGGCGCCTAAACCAGAGCGGGCAGCGATTCTTCCTTTATCATTCACAATTCCAGATATTTTTGATAGATTTTCTCCTGCTTGTCCAATTCCTGCTGTTTTTATTAATTTTCCATGTTTTTTTTTTAAAATCTTCTCTGTTTCTATAACATCTTTCCCCCAAATATTAGAAGCATCTAAGATTTCAGCTTTGCCATCAATTATTGATATATATTTTGGGTTTTTAGTAGCACCTTTAACCAAAATTCCATCGTAACCACATTTTTTTATGGCTGGTCCAAAAGTACCTCCACTATTAGCATCGCCCCATGTTCCCGTGAGCGGGGATTTTCCTACAACCATAAATCGGCCTGAGAAGGGAGCTGCAGTACCAGTTAGTAGCCCAGGAAAAAAGCCTATAATTGATTCGGAACTTAAAGGTTTTACTTTTGAGTCCATTCTTTCATATAATAATCTGCAACCTAACCCATATCCTCCCATGAATTGACGGTACATGTTTTCAGGAAGCTCCTCCTCCTCAAAACAATT
>DAOUUT010000031.1 GCA_030668025.1 Promethearchaeota archaeon | reverse complement strand
CGTAAGCTAATTTCTGCTTGATCTCGATAAGAGAAGAGCATATTAACAGCGATTTCTGCTATACCTTCGCTAATTATTAACTTTGGTGAGTTTATTAGCAGGATTGAGTGTTCAAATTGACTTAGCTCGCGATATAGTCTTTGTTCTTTGACAACAAATTCTGTATGATGGCCAGGGTACCCTTCGTGAGTGGCAGCAGACAAAAATAAGGTCCAATACATGTTATATTTCGGGTTAACTTTTATTCGGGAGCGAAAATTACCCAGGTACCAATTATAATAAGTCCATTTAATTTTATTATTGTTGTTATTTTTTATTAGCTCTATATTAATATGCTCACTTTCAGGTAAGAGATCGACAAACAATTCTTTAGTTCGCTCTCTCGTGATGTTGAGAGCTTTTTTATATAGTTCAAATACTTTACCCTCAGGAACAGCTCGTTGTACTCTTAAATCATTCATTCGGTTCTTTAAACTTCCAGGTCCACCATACGCTGCGTTAAACTCTTCTTTCAAGTTATCTAATTCAGATTCTTTAACTGGTTGTAAGGCCACATCATATAGCCTTAAAAATTGTTCCTTAAAAGAAATTTCGATTGGGCTTAAAATCTCGACTGATGTCCTCATTGCTATAAGCATTTTTTCTAAGTATTGCTCACGCTCTTTATCATAACCTTGTGCCCCCAACTGTTTTAACAATGTTTTAGAGTCTAACAATAGTTTTTTTGGCGATGCTATAGCCTCGTTGTCAACTATTTTTCTTAACTTTTCAGAACCAATATAAAAATCAACGTATCCCTTATTATGTTTGCCTATGTGAAGTGCTAAATGTAGAAATCTTTCTCCATACTCGGATAATTTCATAATTAAACACAATAATTTTGTCTTTTGTATTCTAATATCAAAATTACCAAAGTTATTAAAGTTTATATATACTATTTTTGATCCTCAAAATCAATAAATGTAATTTTTTAATAGTTGTAGGAAATAATAATAAGGAATTCGTATTTAAATAAAAATAACAATAAAATCAAGCCATAAAGGGTTTTCTATTGAAAAAAATAATAAGATACTCGTTATTTATCCTTTACATCTTAATTTCAATTGGATTATTTTTTTTATTTCAATTCATATTATTTCAACCAAACTTGTACGATACCTTCAGCGATTGGAGTTTTTGGGTAGTTTTCTTATTGTTTTTCCTTACAATAGAAGAGTTTTATAGATTTTGTAAAAATGGTAAAAGAAGCGAAATGAGCGATTTTGTTGCACTTCTATTTTTCTTTTTTCTAATTTTCTTCGTTTCGAAAGATGTTTTGACTTCGATAATGGGTGCTTTTTCGATCTATTTATGGTTTGGAATATTTGAATTGAAAGATTACCCCGTTTTAAATAAGATTTTAATAATTTCTTTGGCAACTTATAACATTATTTTCATATCGGGGATAATTTCAAATGTAATAGGAGACCCAATTGTTATTAACACGGCTTTTGCGTTTTCTTTTTGGATCATTCTTGGATTAGGTTTTATATTATTTGGTAGAAAGTATATTATCATTTGGAGGTTTATGTCGCCCGAGTATTTAACTTTATTTCTGTATGTTATTGCGTGGTTAGCTATTGTTTTTATAAATCAATATACGCCTCTTAATTTCCTTTCACAGAAGGCTTTCCTTTTTAGCCCATTTTCGATTTGGGAACTCTTCATGAATGTTTATGTGATATTAATAGCAATAAATTGGGTCATTTACTTCCTTTCTGGACCAATTTTAGATTTTATGCTTGGTATAAAACCATTTGAGGATAAAAGGTTATTGGGTTTAATCAATGAAGTAAAATCAAACATTGGGATAAAAGGAAGGGTAAAAGTTGGTTTTGGAAAATATCCTATCCTAAACGCAATGGCATATGGTTCAATTTTTGATAAGAGAATCGCCCTTATTGCGGAGGATTACGAACAAGTGCCAGAAGATGAGGTTAAAGGAATTATCGCTCACGAGTTAGCCCATACTAAGGGAAAACATACTCTAATATTAACTTTTATAACAACAGGAGATTTAATCTTTAGGATGTTATTTGGTGTGCCTGCTACATATTACGATTATACATTTGGGAACCCTAAACTCCCATTTATTTCGTTTATTGTCTTAAACTTATTAGTATATCTCATATTGTTTATGTTTGTCAGAATCTTGGAAGGAAAAGCGGATCTAAAAACTAAAAAAATCGGCTACGCAAAAGAACTCGTAAAAGCGCTCTATAACTTAGAAAGTTTTTACGCGACAGGCCGAGAATTTGGCTTAAATACGATGCTTTTGTGCGATGAAAAAATAACAAAAAATAATGAAATTTTAAACTATTTGGACACGGCTGATTACATCAATAGATCAATAATTAAACCAAAAAGACTCTCGCTCGTTAGCAACATATTAAACTCCCATCCTCCCACTTACCATAGAATTGCAGCTATATTAGACGATAAGTTAAAACCAACAAAAGAAGCGCTTTTACCATTTATTTGTTTAAGAAAATCAAAACAAAAATACTACGCAAAAATATTTGAAGACGCGAGAAAAAAATTTATAGTCATCGCCAACGAGAAGTTTAAAGAATACTTTCATATTGGCGATATTTCCGCTTTTATGAGAGATCTAAATAGGATAGAATTATACACGTTGGAACTCGAAAGGGATTACGTGTTTAAGAATAAAGTTACAGATGAAATCGTTATAGGTAAATTAAAGAATGTTAAATTTAAAGACGATATTTGCGACACTGACGAATATATCGTCAATGATATCAAAAATGGTAACGAAATTCTTTTAAATTCTTCATTGTATACAAAATCTCGGGTTGATATAGAAGATCAATATTTTTTAAGAAAGGAGGGAACTTTAAACCTAGTAGATATTGAATTGAACGAGGATAGAAAGGATGGCAAATATGTTTTTTTAGATACAGAAGGTCGCAAGATTTTTAAAAACCTGAAAAAAAAAAAATTGCCCAATTCAACAGGCTTAATTAAAGAATTTAGCAACAATGATATTTTTTTTATAATAAAAGGAGATATTATAATAGTTAAATGCTTAAATGTAAACATCTCGGATAATTTCAAAGAGTCTGAATTAACCTTTAGTGAGATACCTCAAAGTGATGACAACAAAACAATTCAATACAAATTAAAGGATTTGATCGTTAAACCAAAAAATATCTATATACAAATTAGAAGAAATGAAATGTTCCGAAAATCTGAATTAAATGTAATTAATTGGTTGATAGAAAAACAACTTAGAACTTTCGTTTATCTTAAAAAACCAGTGAATAACCTTGAAATTGGTTATATCCAAGACGTTAAAATAAATATTAAAGATTCAAAAAAAAAATCAAATAAAGAAAAGAGTAAAAAAAGTAATCATATTTCTATGAAAAATATTTTCGGTGAAGATATTAAAATTCCATACAATTCATTGGAAGTATTGTCATTCCAATATAATACTGCTATTATTCAAAAAAAATCAGAAACGAGCATGTTTAGCAAATTAGGATATTTAATAGTGAGAAAATTTAAACCAGAAAAAATATTTTACCTTACTAAAAATATTTAATTGATATGTTTTGTTTAACACCTTATAATGACAAGTAAAATTAGAAGTATCGTAGACCTTTTACGCGTAAGACAGTACTATAAAAATGTTTTAATATTCGTTGGTGTGTTTTTTAGTAAAAAAATATTTGAAATTACGCTTTATTTTCCTCTCATATTAGGTTTTGTTTTACTATGTTGCGCTTCTTCTTTCAATTACATTATAAACGACATACTAGATGTCGAACGCGATAAAAAACATCCCGAAAAAATGAAAAAAAAACCGCTTGCTTCTGGAGATTTGTCAGTGTCTTTTGCCGTATTATTATTATTAATCATAACAGCATTTATAATCTTCTCCCTCGTATTTTTGATACCAAATATAAGTTTCATTTTTATGATAATTCTTATCATCTTAACAGGACAACTTTACAACCATTTTTTTAAAAATTACGCTTTTATTGACATTTCAATCTTATCTACAGGTTACTTATGGAGAGCATTATCTGGGGTCGTTATAATAAATGAATACATTTCTGCTTGGCTGTTTTTAGCAATATTCGAAATCGCGATGTTTTTAAGCATAGCCAAAAGAAAGGGCGATCTAATGCTTCTTGGAACAGAAAAAGCTGTTGAGCATAAGAAAGTTTACGATCAATATTCCTTAAAATTACTAGATCAATTCCACATCATGATTGCATCCTCCTTATTTATAACTTATTCTCTTTATCTGATATTGAAATTTAACCTTTTTGACCCTACTATAAATTTACAAGAATATATCGTGATTTTTACCATCCCTATTTCATTGTATTTAATCATGCGATATATGTATTTGACATCCACTAAGCCTGAAATAGCAAGGAGAACCGAAAAAGCTTTTTTCGATAAAGGCATAATTCTCGCGGGTTTTTTCCTCTTTTTGATCCTTTTTTTCTCTTTTTATTACGATGTAATAGTGGGGTTATTTAGCGGTTAAAGTAATAACAAGTACTTATTTAACCCAATCGTTTTAAATATAGCTATAGAAAACTGATTTTAAATTAATTGGAAAAATCAAGACTATCAAACAATAACATTTAATAAGAGCTAATGAAAATCTTGGGTTAATTTTCCAAAGGAATGATAAATTATAAAAATTTTCATCTAATTTCGTAAATTAAGTAATTCTACCTCTTTTCTTATTTCTTTCACCTTATTATTGGGACAATGCAATTCAGTGAATCTGAGATTTTTTTTTACACAAAAAGTGAAAAATTAAAAATAGGTATAAAATCATACCATAAAGTTGTGGTCGGTGTTCTTTTATTACTGAAACGATACAGTCTCCCTCTCATGAATAGCATTTTCTTCTTTTATCACCAAATTTAATGTAATTTATAATTGAAAAAAAAACACCTTCTCATTTAAAAAAAAGTAATCCCTTTTAACCCCATGTATTATAAAAAAAAAATAATAAGACTTATAAGTTTACGAACCTAAAACAATACTTAACCTATTATTTAATTAAAAAATTCAATAAAAAAACTATATGTGATTAAAAAATGGAAAAAAAAAATATAGCTCTTATAGTACTTATTGTTGCTTTAGTAGCGTCTGGAGTAGGTAATATCGTCCTTTATGTATTAAGTATTCCAGAAGTAGTAGCTGAAGACACCAGTTTTGCCTATAGACGAGCTACAAGCTCTGGTCCATATACATTAGAAATTACAGATTCATGGGATAGTGCATCGAATGATGTGCTTGAACAAGTTGTTGAGACCTTATTTTTCTATGATCTAACCGATGTAGATTTGCCTTTGATTAACGAACTTGCCTCATCCTATTATTGGGTTGATGGAACTACTCTTCAGATAGAACTTAGGGAAGGAATTTTATTCCATGATGGAACCGATTTTGATGCTGCGGCCGCAAAATGGAATCTAGATAGATTATTATACCTTACTAATTGTTCCGGAACCAATACGGGTGAAGTTGCTCATACGCAGTCCTTATGGATGTTTCCTGATGGAGAAACTTCAATTATTAAAAGTGTAGCTACTGTGGGTGATTATAATATTACAATTACCCTTAATGGGGCATACGCTCCTTTTGTAAGCACTTTATCTTATATTAATTCTGGTATGATTTCTCCAACTGCTCATGCTGATGATGCAACAAGCTTCCTTAGTCTCACAGATAAACCAATAGGAACTGGTCCTTTTGTCTACGACAGTTATACTCCCGATGTAGATGTTAGAATGAAACGCTGGAATGGATATTGGAAGGGTCCTGCTAATTTCCCATGGGTAATCTATTTAATTTATGATGACGCAACTACGGCTCATAACGCAATGTTAGGTTATGACCTTGATGTAAACGCTATGGCTTCAGATCAAAATATAGCACAATATGAGACTGATGATAAGTTTGAAGTAAAGAGATTTACTAATGATACCGATAAACCAAGTCTTGTATATCAATATCTTGGTTTTAACAACGATAAATACAACGTTACTTGGCGAGAAGCCTTCTCTTACGCAATTAACTATACTTATGTAATTGATGAATTAAGATTAGGAAATGCATTTAGAGCAACTGGTGCTATTTCACCTGGTTTTGGTGGTGCATATAATGACCTTGTTCCTGCCGCTGCTGTACCTGATGACGGCGATCTCGCACATGCGAGATCAGTTATGCAAGATATGGGATTTGGTGTTGGATACTCCCTCACTGCAGATGCAGAGTGGACAGCTAAAGCAGCTAGTTCAACTCCGTTCTTAACGGCTACCTACCAATTTAACACAGGAAATACCTTTAGAACAGATCTTGGGGTTGCTGTAGAAAGTTGGCTTGGAAAAATTGGCGTTGCGGTCGTGCAAGATGGTCTAACCTGGGAAGCTTTCCTTAACGCCCTATTTGATCAATACGATGAATTAGGTATTTACGCTATAGGATGGGCTCCAGATTATCTCGATCCTTACAACATGCTTGACCCATTGTTTAACCCTGTGTCAAGTTCCAACTCAGCTCAAGTTAACGATACAACATTAAACGGTATGCTGGCAGATGTATTAGCCGAAACTGATTTAGCTGCAAGGAACGTTATCTATAAGGCGATTCAAATGTACATGGCAACAGAAGGATTTTTCCACGCGCCTTTATACCACTCGAACGTAGTATCAGTTCATCTAGCAAACATCTATGGTGTACCTTATAATGCTATGGGCGCTTTACGAATATATCCACAGTTCCGAGCTCTTTATCCTCCAGCGTGAGCATAAAGAAGCTTGTACAAAAACCAATAAATTAAATCTTTTTTTTTATTATTTTATCTTAAACTATAATTGGAGTTACTTTTATGGCTTTTTTCAAATCAAATAGTAAAACTTTAACTAAACTAAGAACTTATAAAAAGGATTTAGCACCTGTTGGTTTTTATTTTGACATTTTTTCTACGCCAATATTTCAAGTTCCAGTCATGCCTATCCCTATACGAATTGATAAATTATCTAACGGAGAACCTACGTTATTTATTACCCCCAATATAGAAAAATTAGAAAAACTCTTTAAAAAACTAAATTTAACCATTAATTTTCGGTTGTTTTACGCTAAGGGTATTGAAAATTTTATAAATTATGCTTGTTATAAACAAAAAGAAATAACTCTACGACAATTAGATAGTAATAAAATTAGGAAATGGTGGATTGCATCAAATAGCTTTTCTGCTTGTAATCCAGATTTGGTTGCAGTTTTTACTTTTATTACCGTCCAGTTTCTTAAAACATTCCATAATATTGAAAAAAATGATCTGGATCCCTCCCAAGATACAGAGGATTATAAGAATATGCTACTCAATTACTGTGATGTTATTATAAAATACTTGAGAAACAAGATAGAAAAGAATATTTTTTTTATTAAAAGAGAAGATGTAATTGAGAATGAAAAACTATATTTAGAGAAAAAACAAAAAAATTACCCCTTGGTTATTAAGGTACTTGTATATGATTCAAGTACTAATAAGTCTAATGAAATGGGGTTTGTTCCATATTTAATTTATGATGATTTATTAGATAGTTTTTGTTACAATAAAAAACTCTTAGAAAGCCCAGATAATCATGATTCGATAGATTTAAAAGTTTACTTACATAGTAAAATAATTAATAAAGAATTAATAAGTCTTAATAATATCATACCGAATTCGAGCAAGATAGAACTAAAAGATCTTAATTTAGAAGAAATAATACAGAAATTAAATATCCTGAGTTAGATTATATGAAATTTAAAAAATTAGATATTAGTCGGCAAACAAACTTTATTCTCGCTCTTTTGTTAATCCATTTCGTATTTTTTGGTTATTTAGCAAATGTGTATCAAAAGGATATTGGTGAAGGGGTTTTATTTTTATATCAGGTATTATTTCATCCGCGGTCTTTTTTCTCATCAATAATTCTTGCGTTGATTGTATTTCTTACGGCGTTTCGTGAAAAGTTTTTTGAATATGGAATTAGAAATAGTATTTGGTTAGTTCTCGCTATTATAATACAATCGTGGATTTGGTATTGGTTTATCATCGAATCGTTTGATATAACCGTTATAGGAGCATATTTTTTGCGGATAGAAAGCTATATCACGATTTTAACTTTACTTGGTTTAAATACATTTGTTGCCATATTAGCTGCTGTCGCTAGGGAAAAATTGAACGCAATTCGTAGCCGTGTCAAAGTTGTTGAGGTTTAATTTAAATAATTAATTATTATTAAAAAGAGGAAAAAAATGAGCTTATTAAAATATATTGTACGTAGGTTATTAATAGCTATTCCAGTTATATTTGGTGTAATGACACTTATATTTGTCTTATCACGGTTTATGCCTGGTGATCCTGTTTTAGCCTATCTTCCCGAAGGGAGAATTAATTGGGATTTATACGATCAATTGTACCACCAATTAGGGCTAGATCAACCCTTAATAATCCAATATATGCGCTACCTTGGAGGCATCTTTGTTGGTGACTGGGGATTTTCATTTTCAATTGCGAGAGGTATGCCTGTATGGGAATTGATTATGCTAAAATTACCCAGAACTGCAGATATTGCATTGTTTTCTATTTTAATTGCGGCCATAGTAGGGATTAAGACGGGCATTATCTCAGCAACCCATAGAAATAAAGCAAGAGATACATTCTTAAGAGGAATAACACTAATAGGCGTAGCACTACCCGTATTCTTTCTTGGAATGCTACTTCAGTACAGCCTAGGATATATGATTAGAATAGATGATCAAGCACTTTTTCCTACAACCGGGTTTAAAACAAATACTTTTACGGATCCCCCATATGTAACGGGGTTTAGAATAATAGATGCTCTAATCTCTGGAGAGTTGTATATGATACCTGATTATTTGTACCATTTAATCTTACCCGTTTTTTGTTTATCTTTTATATCCTTAGCATCAATCGTAAGGCAAACTCGCTCAAGCATGCTTGAAATTCTTGAACAAGATTACATCAGAACTGCTAGAGCAAAAGGATGCAAAGAAAAAGATGTTATAAATACCCATGCCAAAAAGAATGCGATGATTCCGACAGTCACTATACTCGGTTTAGGTTTTGGGAGTTTGTTAACGGGGGCTGTACTTACGGAAACTACATTTGGATTGGCAGGATTAGGACAGTTACTGCTTGATTCTATTGCTAATAGTGATTATTGGGTATTAAATGGATTAGTCTTTTTCTTCGCAATAGTTTTTATTTTAATTAATTTAATTACCGATGTAATATATGGTTTGTTAGACCCACGAATAAGATATTGAGAGAAATTTAAGGTGAGAAATTATGCAAAAAGAAGTAGTTTATGAAGCTAAGCCTATAGAAGAAAGGAAAGAAAATAGTATAAAGGAAATTTTTTTAAGAATTTTAAGGTGGTCTGGTAAAAATCTTAAATTCCTTTTCATTCCGGGATCTCGAATAGAAGAGTTAACATTAAGGGAATTCGAATATGAAAAGAAAATCAGTAAAAGAAAGTTCATTAGACGATTTAAATCCGCATTAACTATAATTGGTATAATTTTGGTATTCCTTATGGTCACATTGGCGGTTTTTCCCCATTGGATTTCCCCGTATCCTCTCGAAGATGCACTAGGTGTATTTTCAGGGTCTTGGAATGCCCCATCACCGGAGCATCCCTTTGGACAAACTAAATTTGGACGTGATGTCCTCGCAAGATTGATTTTTGGTGCAAGAACTTCGTTAACGGTAGCACTTCCAGCTATTGGTATGAGTGTTATTTTTGGAGTCATCATAGGTATCGTTGCTGCGTATTACGGAGGATGGATAGACGCAGTAATAATGAGAATAATCGATGTCTTTCTCGCATTTCCTTCTTTGGTTCTTGCTTTAGTGTTTATTGTAGTTTTAGGAGAAGCTTTCAATACAGGACCAAGAGTTCAATATATCATGCTTGCGTGGGGGCTTCTTGGCATACCCTACTATGCTCGATTGATAAGAGGTAATGTACTTCAAGCTAGAGAGTTACCTTATGTTCAAGCTGCTAAAGTTTCGGGAGCAAAAAACGCAAGGATAATGTTTAAGCATATTTTTCCTAATGTGATTCAGCCCATAATAATTTCAGTTACATTTGATATTGGTGGAATAATATTAGCCTTATCTGGACTTGCATTTTTAGGTTTCAGTGATTCAAGTATGATTGACTGGGGAAATGAAATAGCTGAGGGTCGGCAATATCTCTATATGGCTCCTTGGGCGTCTTTATGGCCTGGAGTCTTCATTTTACTAGCTGTTTTAGGTTTTATGCTGTTAGGCGATGGATTACGTGATGCATTAGATCCTCGATTAAAAAACTTATAGAAGATGATCATTAATTATATTTTTTAACCATAAAATGAGATTATTATAAAATGACAGAAAGCAAAAAAGTATCGGAATTCGATGAATTAACAAAAAAAACACCAACAGAAAAAAAATTAATTCAAATTAAAAATTTGAAAACTTATTTTTATACTGAAGAAGGAGTAGTCAAAGCAGTCGATGGTGTTTCGTTTGATATTTATGAAGATGAGATAATAGGCTTAGTAGGAGAGACCGGGTGTGGAAAATCAGTGACTGCTTTATCCATTTTAAATTTAGTTAGAGCACCAGGAAAAATTATTGAAGGGCAAATTTTATTCAAGGATATAAATTTAGTAAAGCTAGACAGAAAGGAGATGAGAAATTATCGTGGAAATGAGATCACAATGACCTTTCAAGATCCACTTAATTCTCTCAATCCTGTTATGACAATTGGAACCCAAGTAGGAGAAACATTTAAATTACATCAAAAAGATCTTATAAAAGCAGATTTAGATCGCAGATTGCTTGAGAGGAAGAAGAAACTCCAAAAAGCAAAAGACTTAAGAAAAGAATTAAAAAACAATGAAGAACGATTAAGTCAACAAGAAAAAGAAGAATTAGAACGACAAATAAACCAGATTAAAGAAGAAACAAAATATTATCCTAGACTAAAAGATGTAATAGACGATTACTCAACAGATATTATCAAAGAAGTGGGGATTGCCGATCCAAGAGCTATTCTCAAGCGTTATCCTCATGAATTAAGCGGTGGAATGAGACAGAGAGTAATGATCGCGATGTCTCTTTCATGTAATCCAGCCTTATTAATTGCAGATGAACCAACTACTGCTTTAGATGTAACCATCCAAGCACAGATATTAGATCTTATGAAAGAGTTAAAACAAAAATTTAAAACTTCAATATTATTTATCACACACGATCTAGGTATTATTGCAGAATTATGTGATAGAGTAGCAGTAATGTATAGTGGAAATATTGTGGAGTATGCTACAGCAGTCCAATTGTTTAAAAATCCAACCCATCCTTATACAAAAGGATTAATTTCAGCCATCCCCAAAATAGAAACGAAACATGAAAAACTTCAGACGATTAGAGGAATGGTCCCCAATCTAATATATCCCCCATCGGGATGTAGATTTCACCCACGTTGTGATTTTAGAATGGAAGTTTGTGATAAGATCAAACCAATACTTAATGAGGTTCGCGATAAATACTATGTAGCATGCCATTTATTTGATCCAGAATATAAAGACTCTCCTAAATATGAATTGAAAGAATGAGAGGATATGATATCTTTTTAAGTTTAAAATTAAAATTAAAATTAATAACAACTAAGATTAAAATATGACAGAAACAGAAAAAGGCACAAATTATCTCGAAGTTAGTGATTTTCCCGAAGATGCAATAATTTCAGTAAGAAATCTTAAAACATATTATCCTATCTATGGAGGGTTGTTTAAAAGAAGGATAGGTGATGTAAAAGCGGTTGATGGAGTATCTTTCGATCTTTGTAAAAAGGAAACTTATGGCTTAGTAGGTGAGAGTGGATGTGGTAAAACCACCATTGGAAATGCTCTCTTAAATTTAGTGCCTATTACATCAGGAGAGATTTACTACAAGGGTAAGTTAATAATACCATCAGAATCTATTTTTCAGAAGTTAAAAAATTTTAGAGCTTCGGCACAATATAGGAAAGATCATTCTATAGTTTTCAATACGGAATTACGAAAGAAAATACAAATGGTTTTTCAGGACCCGGATTCGTCTTTAAATCCTCGGTGGAAAATAGTTAATTTAATAGGAGAACCCCTTAGATTACTTATGGGGATAAAAAAGAAGAGTGAAATTAGGAGGCGAGTTTTAGAGCTACTTGAAACAGTTTCAATGAAAGTAGAACATTTAGATAGATATCCTCACGAGTTTTCTGGAGGGCAAAAACAACGCATTGTCATCGCCCGAGCATTAGCATGCAACCCAGAAGTGATGATATTGGATGAACCAACCTCCGCGTTAGATGTATCAGTACAAGCACAAATCCTAAATTTACTTAAAGAACTTCAGCAGAGATTTGATTTATCATTTTTATTTATTACTCATGATCTAACCGTCGTACAGCATATTGCTGATAGGATCGAGGTAATGTACTTAGGAAAGTTTGTTGAGGGTGGAACTATAGATGAAGTTTTTTACCATCCGACACATCCATATTCGAAAGCATTATTATCTGCCAGACCCACTTTCGATCCAACTTCGAAACGAAAACGTATTCTATTAGAGGGGGATGTCCCAAGTCCCGTTAATCCCCCAACTGGATGTGCTTTTCATCCAAGATGTTACGAGATGGGAGATCATGTGGGATGTGATGCAAACAACCCTGTAAAGGTCGATCTAGGGGGTGATCACTATATAATGTGTGCCCCTTTAAGGGAAAAAACAAAGTCGCATGAAGGAATGGAATATATTTCTGACTAATTTGAGTTTTTAAGCTAGTATAAACCAACATTCTATCTCTTCTTTTTTCTAATTTCATTTTTCACTTTTCTTAAGTAGACTTAATTTTAGAAAAGATTAGAAAATTCATAAAAAAAATAAATTATAGAACTTTTTTTATTATAATCATGTCTCATAAATCTAAGATTTTTGTAGTAAAAACGTCTCCGAATACAGTTTTGGAAGATTATAAAAAATTAATGCATTTAGCAGAATATGAAAAATTTTACGATAAAAATAATAAAACCATCTTAAAATTAAATTTAAGTTGGTCAAAATTTTTCCCTTCGTGTTCCAGTCCACCATGGCAAGTGGAAGGAATACTCAAAACTATGGTTGATGATGGTTATAATCCAAAAAAAATCTTTACTGCTGAAAATAGAACTGTCGTAACGAACATCGAAAAGGGACTAAAAGGAAATAAGTGGGGGCCTATTATTAAGAGATATGGGGCGTGGTTTGTACCATTAACACGAGTTCCGTTTGTTCCGTACGAATCTTTAAGACATAGGTTTAATTCGTTGAAAAATAGGCAGTTGCATGTTCTTGATTCTAAAATATTTCCAGAAGGTTTTAAAATTCCAGAATTTTACGTGGGGAAATCAATAATTCACCTTCCAACCATGAAAACTCACGGTCATACGGGGGCGATCGGAGGCTCATTAAAACAAACCATGGAAGAAATGAAGAATGGTGGTATAACATGCGCTATGAAAAATGCCTTCGGTGGTCTTTTGACCAAGCGTAGACATTTTAGTCACCAATTTATGTCTGAAGTATTAGTAGATTTGTTAATAATTCAAAAACAAATACATCCGAACATTTTGGCTGTAGTAGATGGAACTGTGTGTGGGGATGGGGCGGGACCAAGGACTATGATTCCACGTATAAAAAATTATCTCCTTGCGGGGTACGATCAAGTCGCCGTTGACGCTGTCGTAGCAAAAATGTTAGGATTTGAACCTTTGAAATTACCAGCTATAAAATTGGCGCATGAAGAAGGATTGGGTTGCGGAGACTTTGACGATATTGAAATTATTGGAGAAAATGTATCAAATATAAATTGGAAATTTAATGTAAAACGCAGTTTGGTAATTTGGGGGGATCAAATGGTTAGAAAAGGATCCCTACAGTTTTTAAATCCATTATTACAAAATAAAATCTTTTTTACCTTTCCAATTTTAGGTTCCTTAATCTTTCATGATATGCTATGGTACCCTACAATCGGTAAGAAAAGAATAAATAATTTTCTTAAAACAGGATGGGGAAAACTTTTTAAAAATTATCCGCGTAATTAGGGATTAATTTCTTTCGCATCTCTAAGAACTCTCTTTATTAGATCCTCAAAATTAAGATTATATTTCTTATCTATTTGAATATGGATCAAAAATTCAACAGCTCCTCCTTTTCCTAAAAGAGGAGAAACTATTATCCCCTTAGGGAAGAACGAATTCTCAACATTCCATTCCACTAAATTTAGCAAAATCTGGTAAAGCTTTTCTGAATCGTTTATTACTTTTAATTTAGTTTCTTCCCGAAAGTTTGTTTCAAAAAGAGGTTTAACCAAAACAACGATATCTCCATTTTTCTTCAAATAATTCCTAATATTAGGTAGTACTAACTTGAGTGAAGAGAAGGTTACGTCTATTGTTACAATGTCTACTTTATTGGGTAGAGTTTTCAAACTTCTAGCATCGACTCCTAATAGTTCGACAATTTCTTCGTTCTTGCATTTTAAGGAAGGATGAAGTATATCAGTTGCAATATCAATTGCGAAAATTTTAATCGCTCCATGTTGCAATAAACAATCTGTAAATCCTCCGACTGAAGCTCCAATATCTGCGCAAACTTTTCCTTTAACTGAGATAGAAAAACGCTCTAATGCAGCTTCTAACTTAAGACCTCCCCGTCCAACGTAAGGAAATTTTTTTATTAATTGGATGTCAGAAGTGTTTTCAATTTTTTTACTCGGTTTACTATTTATTACATCATTCACATACACATATCCCTTTTTTATTAACCACTGTGCTTTTGTTCTACTTTCTACTAACCTTCTTTCCACTAATAGGATGTCTAAGCGTTCTTTCATCTCTTCAGCATAAAAATATTTTAATATTATTAATGGGTAATAACGATGAAAATAATAAAATTATTTTTATGAATTTCTTGAAAAAGTCGAATTTTAAATTCTTAAAATAAAAACTTAATGTGATATGTCTAATTCTTTAATTGATTATCATTATTTTAGTCAGATTGTAAACATAAAAAAGAAATTCTTTAACACAGAATTGAAGTTTTTTAAATTCTTTTTTGAAATAACAAAAATCGTTCCGGTATTTTTAATTATCAGAAATCCGTTTGTATTCTATTTTGTAAATCCAAGAGATTTTTTTATGGCTAAATTTTTTCTAAGAAAATTAAGATATAAGCTCAATGGTAAAAAAATTTCAATAATCCGGACTGAAACAACGTTAATAAGGCTAGTTTTCAGCTTTTTTGACGATGTTTATATTCATAATGTAAAATTGATTGAAAAAACAAATGGAACTTTAATTGATGTAATATTGTTATTTGATAAAGATAGGGCTGTTGCTGTTGGAAATGAAGGTGGTTATATTAAAGCCGTTAATTACATCTTTAGAAATTACATTTCTTTTTATAATCCTTTTAACAAGTTCGAAAAAAATCCAGTAGAAATAAGATGTACTAAATATAATTTATATTAAAGACTGATTTTTTATCTTGTAGTTAGCGTTTATTTTTTTCCTCGATTCTACCTGCTAAATAAAAACTTATTTTCCCTAATATTACTTTTAATGAAGCCTTCCAACCCCAGGTTTTGTATATTTGCCTTAATATCAAACCAAACAAAATAAAAGAAAATACAACAGCTATCCAAATACTAAATGGGTCTAAGCTGTTTAAAAAAATAAAATACAGCAAATTATGTCCTAAATAAACAGTAAAGGAATAATAAGAGAAGTAGAACAAAAATTTATAGCTTCTTTTAGTTTTAAAAACAATTAATTCCTCCAGAGTTATTAATGTTAACAGCAATATTAAATCAATACCTAGCGTATAAATTAACCAAGAAAAACTGCTTCTGATTAGAAAACTTGGAAAATCAAATATTAAGCCAAAAAAAATTAACAATAAACCAAAGATACCCATTGGTAAAAATAATTTTTTTTTCAACTCATTCTTTCCGTTTTGTGGTTTTTTGTTGAAATTTATCTCATATAAGACATCTCCAACAACAGTCCCAAAAAGAAAAAAGGGAAAAAAGTTAAGTAAAGTATCTTGACCTAAATCGTTATATAAAATGTGATATAAAACGCCTTGAAGATTTGTTAAACCTTGATGTGGAGATAAAAAATTATAAATAAATTGATTTATAACCCAAATCGAAAAACAAATAAAAGTTCTAGTCTTTTTTGATAATTTAAATAATGGCCATGTTATAAGTAAGGAAAAGGCCGCAGTCATTAATACAAACCATGTCCAAATCCATGAGAGGTTATCTATCGAAAGGGCTATTGCAAAATTATACCCTAAAGCAATTATTAATAAAAAAAAAGCTCGAAAGTAGTAAGATTGTTTTACTCTTGAATAATTCAGCTCATTCAATATCTCAACTCTATAAATTCGATCTCGGTACGATATAGCTATACTTACGCCTGATATAAATAAAAACCCAGAAGCCCCAATAGGATCTAAAATACTATGAGTAAAATTTTTTAAAGAAAAATATTCGGGTTTAAGCCACCAGTCTAATAAATGACCCAAAAACATCCAACCCATACATATTCCGCGAAATATATCAATACTTTTGAGTCTTTTCATTAATTTCAAAAAATATTTGTGAAATAAACTTTAATATTTAGAATTTAATACTAAACTAATTAAAATTTTTTCTATTATCGATCAATTTAGCAATTCTTAGACTCATCCTGCCTATTTGTGCTTTTATAGAAAAATTAGACCCCCATTTATTATAGATACTCCTTAAGGCAAATCCTATGATGAGTATTGTTGCTGATATATAAATCCAAATGTTAAATGGATACAAACTATCTAAAAATAAAAAATATAATAAATTATGTAAGAGGTATACTGTAAAGGAGTAAAAAGAAAAATAAGAGAGAAATCGGTAACTTTTTTGAGTATTAAGCTTCCCAATTTCTTCTATGCCTAATATAAATGCAAAAATTATTAATTCAATTCCTAAAGAATAAAAAAACCAAGAAAATGTTCGATGATGTAAAAAGTTTGGAAATTGAAAGATAACCCCAAATACTATCAAAATTACCCCTGATATTAATGAAGGAATTAGAAAATTTCTTTTAAATAGATCTCTATTAACCTTTTTATTATCATCTGAATATAAATCGTAAAGAACATCTCCTACAACAGTTCCTATAACAAAAAATGTAAAAAACGATAAAATCGGGTCTAATTCCATGTTATTGTACAATACGTAATACAAAACGCCAAAAAGATTATTCTGACCTACATATCCCAATAAAAAAGTTATTAATATTTGGTTTAGAAACCATAAACTTATTCCAAAACAGATTCTAAATAATTTCGATGTTTTAAACAACGGCCAAATCATAATAAGAGAAATTGAAATTGTAAGAAGAATAAACCAATTCCATATTATAGATAGATCATGAAACATTACTGCAACAAATGTGTTATAAAGCAAAGAAATTATTAAAATAAAAAAAGCTCGAAGAAAATACTCGTTTCTTAGAGTTTTTTTACTGTAAGATTTCGATATTTCAGCCTTTTTAGTTCTGCTTCTATACGATAAAATTGCACTTACTCCAGAAAGAAATAAAAAAGCTCCCGATCCTATTGGATCTGCAATTGCTCTATATATATCAAAGAACCACATGCCCTCTTGAGTAAGGTACCACTCAGTCATATGCCCCACAATCATATGCACCATACTTAATCCGCGCAGTATATCGATAGTTTTAAATCTTTTCAATTACAATATCCCCCAAGCTCCAAGTGATATAGATAGAAATAATTTTTAAAATCTTATTTTTAATTGTAATTTGATGAAATTATTCAAAATTATTAAATTTTTCAGCTATAACTAATAATATCTTATTTCATTAATCAACTGAGTAGATTCTTTAAGTGAGATTTCACCGCGCAACACTTTTTCAGCAATTTCTCCCAATGTATTTATATTTTCGTCAATCTTTTCAAAAACCCTTTTGAATGACCCTTCATTTTGTAATTTTTTTAATCCATTTTGGTTATAAATCGAGTCGTAATTTTTCTCGTTTACTTCAATACCTTTCCTAAATGCTAAAATTAATGCTGAGATTTCATCTTTAGAAAAATTATGTTCTTTTTGTTTTTTAATTATTCTCATTTTCGACGATTTGTATTCATTAATTAAAAATATATTAACATTCTTTCTCCCGTGTAAAAATTTAAAAATTTTTTCTATTAATTCATATGTAAATGATGGTACACCGGTTCCTAATTTAAAAGTTAACACCATTAAATTTGGGTTGCCATCTTGAAAAGCATGAATATTTTTCCTAATATCTACCAATAACTCGTCTTTTTCATAACAACAAAAAGAATCTAAATAATAATCATCTAAAAAAATCATCAATCCAATTTTTTTTCCCGGATCGATTGAAAAAGTTAAACTTAAGTAGTTATTTTTATATTCTATACGATATGCAGCAATTACTCTTAATAGATATAGCTCGAAATTCTCGCCTTTCGAATAAACAAGAAAATTTAGCTTAAGATCTTTATTATAATACTTTTCAAATTCATCCCGCGTTGTTAAGATAATAGATGGAGCGTTTGGGATTTTATTTCCAGGATTTAATATTTCTGCTTTAATTCTTTTTTCAATTAATCTTTTATTTATTTTATAAAAAAAGTTCAAATTCTCCGTTAATATATATAAAGGTTTATTTCTCAAATTATTAATATAAATTAAAGATTTAATTAAAAACTTTTAATTATGAATTTTCCTATCAAACAAATAAACGATTTCTTTAATTCTATTGATACCTTCGAGGGAATCACTTCATTATGGGGTGATATTGGCGTTGGTAAAACTACTTTATCGCTCCAAACAGCATATAATAACGCGTTAAGTGGCTCTAAGGTAATTTATATATATAGCAAACCAAATTTCCCTTACAATAAAATTGATTCTGTTATTGAAAACGATTTAAATGAAGTATTGAATAACATTTTGTTTAGTAAACCAATAACTTTTAAAGAATTATATAACCTTGTTTTTAATTTAGAATTTATTATTATTGATGATTTAAAAAACGGTGATAGAACTTTTAATTTAGTTATAATTGATTCAATTACCAATTTATATGGATTAGGATTACAACAGGATAAAAAAGGGAAAAATTACATTCTGAATTATAAGTTAAATCAAATGCTAGCTAACTTAACTTTTTTAAATAAAAAATATCACATTGATGTTTTAATTGTAAATGAACTTAGCAGAAAAACTCAAGAGGGCCAAAATTATGAAGTGGAACGCGGCGGCAATGTTATGGAATATTGGGTAAAAAGATCTATCAAAATTGAACGAACGGATAAATTGAACCACCGTAAGTTTTTTTTAATGAAAGGAAAAAGTAATAATTCTCTCGAATTTTATACTATATTAAATAAACAAGGTTTTAAAGAAGATTT
>DAOUUT010000023.1 GCA_030668025.1 Promethearchaeota archaeon | reverse complement strand
TATCCCAAATACTGCTAAAGGTGATTGTGTTGGCGCTCCTTGTACATACCCTGTCATTACATGACTTAATGCTATTGTTATTGAGATAAATGTTTGACCAAATTTAATAAAGAACGATTGAAAACCGTAATATATCGCTTGCTGGCTTTTACCTGTCCTCACGGCTATATCGTCAAGAACATCACCCATTGTTGGTGGATCAACGTACCAGTGGCCACCAATTCCAATTCCAAAGAAGAAAAGAGCAATTATCCAAGGAATTAGTCCCCAAATAAATATCATTGGCAAGAAAGTAAGAAATAATAATATACCTGCTACTATGCTCATTTTTCTATTATCATTTATTTTATGAGCAAAAAATGTCCATATTGGGGTCGAAACGAGTGCTCCTAAAAGCATAGCTCCTAAAAGATATATAATAGCTTCATCTGACATTCCTAAAATGTATGTGGAGATGTATAATGCTGATGTTTGAATCATTACTGCACCTACTTGGTATCCAAAAAAAAAAATTACCTTCATCATAAATGTTCGATCTCTAAGCACCCGTCTGGTCGACTTAAAGAATGGTTCTACCTCTTGTTCTTCTCTGGCTTCTTTTCTTTTTGCATATAGTTCTTTAAGTTTTTTATTTTCTCTCACACCTGGAATTACGAGAAGAAATAGAGCAAACCCCACTGCGATGCTGAATGTTGCTGCTTGGACATAAGATTCAGCTACAAAAGTATCAATGAATAAGATCGATGGGAGAATGAACGCGAGAACAAGTCCAGTTATTCCTAAAATTGTTCCAAACCCTTGAACAGTTCTTCGCTCCTTTGCTTCGCTAAATTTGTCAGGATAAAGAGATATTACATTAACATCATATAGAGTATAACATGTATCATAAATACATAAAGTTACGACATACCACGCAAAAATTTGAAATTGGTGAGCTTGAACTACTGAAGCTGAGCCATACCAATCAGTCGGTACTAAATATATAAATAAAAAAGAAATTAACCAAGGGATAACACCAATCAAAATCCATGGAAAGCGTTTCAATCCTCTTTTTTCCCATGGCATATGAATCCTTTCCATCAACCAACCAACCAAAGGATCATTTATCGCATTCCAAATACTATAAATCACAAAAGCCCACATAGCCATCAATGTCGGTAATCCTATAACGTTCTCATAAAAGAAGAACACAGTGAAACCGAACGAGGCACTAATCCATTGTCCAATTAATTCACGGGAGCCATATGAAGCCATGATTTTTTTAGAGTTTGCATTTTTTTTTGTGTTACTAGTTTTTAATTCTTCCGTCATATCTTATTTCTCCTATTTTTAATATTCCCTTCCAAATAATTTTTTAAAAAAAAAATGTTTATTGAATATATCTTTAAAGTTTTTTAAATATTGTTTAATTAACCTCGAAATTTACTTTCTCGTACTTATTTATTGTAGAAATTTTAAAAACTTTTATTATAAATTTAATTATATTGTTAGTCAAAGAACTATTTAAAACTTAATTTGGAGTTTATATTGAAGATCGTTATTTTTGAACCTCATCCGGACGATTTGTTATTCGGACCTGGCCCTATTCTTCTTGAATGGATTAAAGAAAAGAAACACGATATCCATATTATTACCGTCACTGACGGAAGGGCGTGCTTTAGATCTGGAGACGACGTGTATTCCGAAGATGTTGCCAAGATGACCGAAGATGATATTGCTAAAATAAGAACTAATGAAGCGAAAAAATCAATTGAATTTTTGGAGCTTCCTCATCAAAATCATCACTTATTTAATTTTCACGACGCCGATGGACAGAAGTATGTGAAAGAAGGGATCGAAAAAGCAAAGCCAATTATTAAAGATGTGAATAGATTGGTTTTACCAAGCACCCATAACCGTCACGAGGACCATCAAGCTACTCACGATATAGCTGTAGGTGCGGCGAAAGAACTTAATTTAACAGATATTGAATACTTTGTTTATTTTATTCCCTCCTACGGTAAATTTCAGGAAGATTCGAAGGATCGGCAATTTGAATACACCATCGATGAGGTCAAAGCAGAGGTTCTGAAGGAATGGTTAAATATATATCAATCCCAGGCAAAGATCAAATGGACATGGAAAATGTACACGCGATTTTTACGGAAAATACGAACTTGGACTTATGCTAGATATACTTTTGCCGATATTGGGACATTTTATAATTTTTAAAATAGATTATTTATTATTGTGATTTAATGTCTGATGTAGAAAACCTAAAAAAAGCAACTGAAATCGTAAAAAATTCCGAGAAAATCGTTGTGTTTACGGGAGCAGGAGCTTCAACTGAATCTGGAATCTCAGATTTTAGAAGCGAGGGGGGTTTGTGGTCTCGCTACGACCCTTCGATTTATGCGAGCTACCACTACTTTCTGGAAGATCCGAGCAAGTTCTGGACTATGCATAACGAATTAGTCGACATCGTAGTTAATGCGAAACCGAATCCAATTCATTATGCGGTTGTTGAGCTGGAAAAACTGGGGAAATTAATTGCAATAATCACTCAAAATGTAGACGCATTACATCAACTTGCTGGAAGTGGAAGTTATAATAATATACCAATTTACGAATTACACGGTTCTTACGAAAAATTAGAGTGTATTAGGTGTAAAAAAGAATTTCTTTTTGAAGAAGTTGATACTAAGAAAGGAAAATATCCCGTTTGTGAATGTAGTTGGTACATAAAACCAAAAGTAGTGCTATTTGGAGAATCATTGCGCCCAAGTGTGCTAGAAAGAGCAATGAACGCTTGTAGGTCTTGTGATTGTTTTATGATGATAGGAAGCTCTTTACTCATATCCCCAGCAAATTTTTTACCTTCCATCGCGAAAGAAAATGGAGCAACACTAATCTTCGTAAATCGAGAGCGTACAACAATGGACGATATTGCTGATATCTTTTTAAAAGGCAGTGGAGGCGAAATCTTGTCAGAATTAATCCAAAGACTATGAAAGAAATATAATCGAGAAATTTTTACTGAAATTAAAGTTAATTTTTACTAAAGCTAAGAAAAATAATAATATTTAAATATTTTACACTCAGATATTAGTAGTACACAATTTTAAATTTTTCGAATATATATTCAATTAATCAAGTTGCAATATCAATTATTCAAAAATGTTTTAAGACACTAATTCAAGCTAGACCAACAACATTGTTCGGTATTTCTTGATAAATTCTATTTAGAGATTTACGATACAACAGAGAATTTTATAAAGAGGATGTAATTAAATGATTGAGACAATTTTAGTTTGTTTAATACTCATTGGAGGAGTTGTTCTTATAATCTTCTCTAGTAGCTTTGCCGTAAAAAACTCAGCATTACTTGCAACAGCCTTAGGGATATCGCCACTAATAATTGGAGTGACTTTAGTCTCAATAGGAACAGATATTTCTGAAATTTTTAATTCACTTATTTCCTGTTCTATGGGTCACGGAGATATTGATGTAGGAGATTCTACTGGCTCAGTTCTCACGCAAATCACTTTAGTTTTTGGACTTCTACCACTAATTTGTGGTGCATTTCATGTTAATAGAAAGGACATAATAATATTAGGTGCTTGCGAAGTTCTGGCTTTATTATTGATCTTTGCTATTGTTGAGAAAGGATACATTACTCGTTTGAACGCGATATTTATGGTTTTCAGCCTTGGAATTTATTTTTGGTTAATATATAATTCTAATAAAGAGAGTATAATGCATAGAGTAGAATTGATAGAAGTGGTGCAACCAGAAAAGAGTAAAAAAGTGCTACTTTTGTTTGCTGCAATTGGTTTTGGGGGCGTCACAATTGGCTCCTATATCATCGTAAATTCTGTCATTTTTATATCGCAAGCTCTAAATATTCACGAATTTATCATCAGTTTCTTCATCCTCTCAATAGGAACATCGCTACCAGAACTCGTCGTTGATGTACACGCCCTTCGTCGTGGTCATCATTCCATTGCAATTGGAGATATAGTTGGTTCTTGTATCGTTGATTCTACTTTATCTATAGGCATTGGCCAAGTCTTCTTCCCTCAAGCGGTTACAGCAGAATTAGCGATACCTACGGTTTTATATACGATCGTTGTTAGTATAATTGTAATTGTTGTAGTAGCCGTCAGACAAAAAATGGACAAAAAATCTGGAGTATTTTTTATATTCCTTTATATAATGGCTTTCGTATTTCTATTTGGATTAGGGATCTAAACCTTGACTTTTTTAAGTTAACAGGATTATTCAGGTAAATAAAATTTACATATAGTACACTGTTTTGCTTTTATTCGCCTGTCAGGTCCGAGAATAATATATTTGCTTTTCATATCCCCGCCGCATTTTGGACAGTTTTTCACAAAATTCTCTTTTATTGAATCTAAAACTTTCTGGATGCTTTTCTCTAGTTGAAGTAATTCATTTGCGTTTTCTATTATTCTTTTCGCCGAGATAATGCCAATTCCCTTAATCCATGCCAGCTCTTCGTTTGTAGCGTTTGCGACCTCTTCAATTGTTTTCACACCTGCTTTATTTAGGTTTACAGCAGCTATTGGTCCAACACCTCTAACCCGTTCGAGTTCATTAGACATAAAAAACACTTTGATATGTATTATTCGACTTGAGAATGACAAATATTACTACTTGAATGAATTTAAAAGAAACTTAACCTACAATAATTTTGAATTTATCTATAATAATAAATAATTGCAATACTAAAAGATAAAATTTGAGATGATAAAAAAAAGAAAAGATTTTAGGAAAAGTTATTTTTCAATTTGGCGACCCACGCCATAGTACATCATATAAGCCCCTACAAGAGCCAAAATCAAGCCTACTACGCCTATTATGGTTCTAAAGTTGTCAATATTTAAAGTATTAGAGATAAAAATTCCATACATAAAGATGATAATTGAGCATAATCCGAATATAAAGAATTTCCACTTTTTTTTTATTAGCTCATCTTCAAATTTCTTATAAATCTGAAATGATAGATAAAGTGCTGAAAATGTTCCAATAGTTTCGATTGCTACGACATATAAGAAGAATGGGAGGCTCCAAATAGGGCTCCAATTTTCGTTAAAAGTAACACCATAACCAGGATAAAATAGAAATCCTATCATTGAAAACATAGCAACGCCGTACACAATAAGAATAATTAATTGCTTCCTTGTTGTGATTGCCTTCTCAGATTTTAAAAGAATTAAATTAAAAACAACAATAAATATTGAAGAATAGAAAATAAAAAAGTTAGTGAGAAAGTTTAGCATTAGTACAATAGATTCATCTGTAAGCGGAGCATAAATAAAGTTTATAATAAATCCAATAGCGGGAGATAAATAAAATCCTGAAAAGATTACATTTAGCCGTTTCCTATCTCTTTTGAGAATTCTAAACGCCAAAAAAAGGAAAAAAAGGCACATAAATCCTTGGGCTACATATATCGTTATAATACGAGTCATTGACATTTGATAAAGAGTCATAGTTAAATCACATTTGAATTTTTTTTATTGTTTGAAGTTTATTATTTTTTTAATTTTGATAACATATAATTGTATTTTTCCTATTTAATTGTAATTCAATCTGATATATATCGAGATGTAAAAAATTTAATTTGTAATTATTTTTGATGGTAAAAAAATAGAAATAATATTAAAATTATTATAGTTGCTTCGCGACGCCATAATAAACAAAGTACAGAGAAATAAGCGCGGGTAAAGATGCAATAGACCAAATTAACCTAAAAGTTGGGTCGGCCAATGTGTTGGAGATTGAGGTACCATAATATAAAAAGAAATATGCGAAAATACCAACTAAAAAATACTTCCATTTCTTTTTTAATTCCTTATACTCGAACTTAAAATATAGTTTTAAAGAAAAATAAGTTGTAGGAACAGTAGCTATCGAGCTACAAATAATAAAACTATAGGTTAAGAAAGGCCAACTCCACTCGGGTTTCCAATCCGTATCTGGACCAATATTGATACCGTTTGGTATAAACCATAGGCCAAGTAAAAGAACGCCAAATGTAATAATTAATATTAATTGAATTTTGGGAGTTATGACCTTGTCCGATTTGTCAACTATTAATACAAAAATGAGTAAGAAGATTAAAGAAAGCCCCATCAGATAGTAAGTTAAAAAATGTAGTATCTGAACAACGAACTCTACGAAAATGAACGCGTAAATCCCATTTATAATAACTCCAAAAGCCACAGATAAATAAGCTCCACTTAATATAAGGTTAGGTCCCTTTGACTCTCTCTTTAAAATTCTATACGCTATAAACAGAAAAAATAAACCAGTTAACCCTTGTACGAGAAAAATTTGAATAAATCTTGCTATATCCATATATTGCGCTAAAAACATCTAATAATATCCCATATCCGTTAATTAGTATAATATACCAGATTAATTTTTTTGTCTGATATTTTATATTAGATATTTTACTATTTAACTATTTATTTTTAAAAGTTAAGGTATCTAAAAAAGGAATAATAAAAATTATATCGGATTTTTATTTTTCTCGCCATTCCTGACCACATCTACCGCAACGATATTTCTTACCGTATACTCTTGGATAATCGTTGATAATATTTGTTTTGTCAGTTGACTCGTGAATCAAATTTTTATGTTCTTCACTGCAGGATGGACATTTTCGCCTTCCTTCAGTTTTTTCAATTGTCAGTAAGTTATCTTCTCCCATAAAAATTTCACCTCTAAAAAATAAACATCAATATTTTGGTGTTAAGTTTGTTAATAAATTTAAGAATAATAAGTTAACTTGTTTTTTATATCTAAAATGTCTCCTTAGAATGTTTGCTTAGTTTAGTAGTTGATTTATAAGACAATTGTATTAGAAACCTATATTACACATATATAAAATTTCACTCTACTTAGAAAGAATTCTTCCGTAAGCCTTGTCTCGTTCAAATAGCTCTGGATATAAAAATTCGAATTTTAAAATGATATCGTTTAAAATTTTATCGAATACATCTTTAACATCTCTTTGTAGATTTTGAATTTTAAAACAATATAAAAGTTCGAGTTCTCTTGTTTTTTGGATTAAACTAAATTCATTTATTCTCCTATCATTTGGAGGTTTTTCTTTTAAGATTAGAAAAGGGTCAATTCCAGCTAAAACAGATATGCCATCGAACAAAAGGCGTTGAGAAAATTTGGTATAATTTTCAATATTAATGTTATCAATAGATTTATCATTGTAAATGTTTGCTGCGATTATGATTGCGTCAAATTTCTTAAAGGGAATCTTCTTGATAATTAAATCCTCAAAACTCTCTGCAAGAATGGCTTTTAACTTTATAGGAATACCATTAAATAGAAAAGAAAACTTCCAAATTAAGTCTTCCGAAGCAAAATTTAAAGCAATTTGCTTTAAATAATCTAAAAAAATCATTTTTTCAGAATCTTCCGTGCCAACAAGACCCAAATTGATGGAAAAACTAATTTCTTTCAAAACTTTACTTGCCAAAAAAAATAATTATGGTTCTTAATTTAATAATATAATAAAATAATGCAAATATAAAATATTGATTAAATAACCTTTTCAAAATGTTAATAATTTACGCGTTATTAATCGTAATGATTATTATCTGGAGTTTTTCATTTGTTCTGGTGGATATTGCGCTGAATATTATTCCACCAATATCTATTGCGTTAACTAGGTTTCTAATAGTATCACTGGTATTTATAATTGTTGATCTATATTTTTTTATTAATCGAAAAAGACAGGTAGATAAATACAACAAGAAAAAAGAAAGTCTTCGATACACAAGAAAAGAATGGATATATTTAATTATCGCAAGCTTTTGTGGTATTTTGCTTTTCTTTGTTGCTCAATATTCTGCAATAGAATTAATTGGGCCCTCTTTACCCGCACTATTTGTGTGCCTTTTATCCCCAGTAGTAATATCAATTTTGGCTTTAATCTTTTTTAAAGAAAAGTTGACTAAGGTTAAAATCCTGGGTTTTGCTATTGCAACCGTAGGCGGTTTTTTATTAGTTACTGGAGGAGATTTACGAACGCTTACTCCAGCAACACCTAACTTCTTGGGTTATTTATTCGCTCTTATGACGCCTATAATATGGGCGATTTATTCAATAATAACAAAAAGAATTATCACAAATAAATCAAATTTTAAAACCTTAAAATACATCGCTTATTTTGGGACTATAGAGTTGTTCATTATCTTAATATTAAATAATGAATTGCTCATTTTTATCCAGAATTTTTTTAATATTTATGTTTTTCTAATAGGAATATATTTGGGTATTGGCTGTTATATTATCGGATATTTTATCTGGCAGAAATCTCAAAAAGAACTTAAGTCTTCGAAAGGAGCTTCTTTTTTGTATGTAGAACCGTTTTTAACTCTATTCTTTTTAATCCTCTTAAACAGAGCTGAAACTATCCTACTAGGGAATTTGGTTGGTGGAGTTATTGTGTTAGTTGCTGTGCTCGTAATCAATTACGAAAAAAATTAATAAGCCGGCTATTATATATTTTTTGAAACTATTTTTTCCAATTCTTTAGCCAATATATCATCAATTGGTTTTATTGAACTCTTTTCAATTAATTTGGAAGCTTGTTCTCTTGCTCTTTTTCTAGTTGATTTTGAGCCAGATTTTTTCCATGCGTCTCGAGATGATCTATCAATAATCGGACTTGTTAAAAACAATTCTTTTCTAAATAGTTTTATAGTCGATGGATGCGATAATAATTCTTCCTTTTCGGCGTAATCTTTTAGTATGTCAGAAGCAAATGGAGAGCCATAATCCTCGATACCTCTTAAAAGTCTTTTAACCATTCCAACTATTTCATTATCGATTACCAATTTTTCAATGCTCTGTGTGGATTCAAAATCTAACATTCCCGCGCCTGAGACCATATTAACTCCTGCAAGTCCCGCTAAAAGAGTCCCCATACCTCCTTCGAAACCAGCTTGTGTATCTAGAATTTTGGAGTCACTTAAACCCATGTAAGCATGAGTAGGCATTTTTAAGAATTTACCCATTTCCACATCTCCTAGGTTAATCATCATCGTTTCAATAGCGCCCATCGGGGTGGTACCACTTTTCATGTCCAATATTGCAGGTGATCCCCCCCACACTAACGGAGCTCCTTTTTTCGCCAATTGTGCAATTACAACTCCCGCAAGACATTCAGCACAGTGTTGAGTAATACACCCAATTAACGACATCGGCGCATTTGCTCCAGCTAAAGGCATAGAAACAAACTCTGAAGGTATCATGCTACTAGCTGCGTCTATAACCGATTGTGTGGTTAAATCGGACCATTTCAAAGGTGGACTTGGACACGCATCAAATATTGCCAATGGTTTATTTGCTAGGTCTTTTTCAGACAATCTACACGCTAGTAAAATCTCCTTCATAGTTGAAAAACTTTCCTTACGAAATGTTCCGGTAATAACTGGTTTATAACAATTTGAGAGCGCTATATACAATCGATGCCAATCTTGAGCTATTTTAGGAACATCGTTGTAAATTAATGCTGTACTTTGCGCTTCGATGTGTTCTAATTGTTCAACAACCTTTGAGAACCTAATAAAGTCTTCTGTTAGTGCCTCTCTAATGTCTCCTGTATTTACATCAAGGATAAAAATTGCTGCTGAACCAGGATCGAAATGAACTTCATCGCTCTTTAAGTTAATATGCTCATTTCCTTCTCGATCAAATAGTTTGATCTCATTAGGGACAGTACTCAAGCATTTATCTATAATATCAGAAGGGATGAAAAACCGCGAATCCTTGTGGGTAATTCCGTTCATAGTGAACAATTCAATTGCATCTTCATTTTCTATAAAAACACCTTGGGTCTCAAGAATGTTTTTAGCTTCGTTAAATATTTTATTTTTGTAATCTGCATCTAATACCTTAATTTGTGGTCTAATAATCGTCATAATTATATCTCTTTATTTTTTCATATTGAATTAATAACTTCTTTGATTTCCTTAATCGTTTCAGGAGATGTACCACAGCACCCTCCTACAATTTTAGCGCCTAATTGAATAATTTCGCGAATATCGCTTACGAAATCCTTTATTGGTTGGTCGTAAACGGCTCTATTGTTTTGATCGACTCTTGGTTGACCTGCGTTAGGTTTTGCCGATATAGGTTTATTGGTAAGCTCTTTTAGTTCTTTTATTAATCCTATCATTTCATCGCTTCCTAATGTACAATTCGCTCCAATCACGTCAACATTTCTATCCTCTTGTATTCGGACGCACTTTTCTAAAGAATCGCCCATAATGGTAAAAAAACCCCTTTTTGTTTTTTTGTATGTCATTGAGCTAATAATGGGTTTTTTTGAAATCTCTCTTATCGCTTTTATCGCAGCTTCCATTTCTTCAATGTCTGAAATAGTCTCGATATGCCAGAGATCTACTCCTTGTTGTAAAAAATTTACCTGTTTTACATAACTGGAAACCCATTGGTCAGCGGTTGCTTTTCCTACTGGAGGTTTAAATACACCCGAAGGACCAATATCGCCTACAATTAAACGATTGGGAGGGCAAGCTCTTTCTATATTTTTTAAGGCGCTCTCATTTAACTCTTTAATTTGGCTTTCAATTCTATAGCCTTGCAAATTTAAAAAGCTAGAACCAAAAGTACTTGTTTGGCACATATCTGCACCTGCGTCGTAATAAGATTTATGTATCTCAGAAATTAAATCTGGTTGTTCGATATTAAGGGTATCAGGAAGTTTTCCTGGCGTGATTCCACGTTTAAATATCTCTGACCCCATTCCTCCATCAAATAATATGATTTTCGAATCGTTTTTTAACCAATCGTGGAATAACATAACAATTTACCTCAAATAAGCGTTCTTTAAATTTTTAAAAGCTTCTTAACTAGATTAACAGCTTCTACGGCACTACCCGCAAATCCATCTGCTTTGCACTCATCTACCCACGCGTTAGAAACTGGAGCACCCCCAAGTATCACTTTGAATTTGTCTCGAATGCCTTTAGATTCGAGTATTTCTATTATCTTTTTTTGACCGATCATAGTTGTAGTCAATAGAGCAGAAACTCCAATGATATCTGCATTCTTTTCAATAGCAATTTCAATAATTCTTTCGGCTGGAACATCAGCACCTAGATCAAAAACTTCAAAACCGTTAGCACTCAACATTGTAGCGACAATTGTTTTTCCTATTGAGTGAATGTCTCCTTCTATTGTTGCAATTACCACTTTTCCAATCGAGATGCTATCTCTCTCTTTTTCTATGTGTGGAAAAAGAATCTGCATAGACTCTTGCATAATAGTCCCACCAAGCATTAATTCCGGCAGAAAAAATTCTCCTTCGTCCCATAAAACCCCTATTTTTCGGATCCCCGCTCCAAAACCTTTCTCTATTACTTCAAGAAGATTCATATTTTCTTGAATTGCTTTATTAGCCAATTCAATAGTTTTTTCTTTGTCAAGACTTACGATTGCTTCAGATATTTCTTCATAAAATTTATCATTCGACACAAAAATCTCATCTAAAAACTTAATTAGTTATAATTGTAAAAATATCATGGTTAATTAATTAAAATATCGAAAAATTATTTGTATGAAACGAGGGAAAAAGTATGCTAAATATTATTCCATTATTATTAGGTTTTTTAATAAATAAAATTATAAATTCTTACACCATATAAATTTTAAAACTTAATTATCAAATAATTTGATATTGTAAAGGTGTTTTATAATGTCTAGAAGATATTACGCAAAAGGTAAGAAGACATACGCTAAAAACCAGAGTTTTACGCAGGACAATGTCGGGGAAGAGAAAGAGCGCTTTCTCATTAGTATTGATTTAATGAGCTTAAAAACTTTAAAAGATTACGACATAATGGGGTGGCGCGGTGAGTTCTATTTCAAAGTGGATGGTCCTAAGGTCTTTAAGTCTAGATTCCCAAATAAGGGAACAATAAAGCTTCAAAGAAATCAAAACTTTACATCTAAAGCGGATATGAATGTGTGGAGTCAGTTCAAAACAGTTAAAGCTGGAAGGGACGCCATTGAAAGGGTTACAGTAATATTGAGAGAGCAAGACAATTTAAAGAAGAATTCAACAATCGCAGAAGAAGAATTTGAAATAATTCTTCCTTCCAAAACTCGGTATGTTATTTTACAGGACGATAAAGAACGAACTAAAGCAAAACTACGAATTCAGGCTTCAAGAACAAGATATTAAACAAAAAATATTTTTTTATTCAATTTTTCAATACCGCGATTATTGAAAACGATTAATTAGAAGAAGAACCAAAATTTGAGAATCTATTTAATAATTCTATGCATTTGATTCTCCAATGTCCCTATTCCTTTAATAGGATTATTATTCCACGTTCCTTCTGCTCTAAGTATATAGTTAGTAATAAATTCATTTTCTCTTCCCATTTGACCAGCCCAAGATAATTTAGACTCAGTAGTTACTATGAGGTTTAGTAAAGGCTTGCCGGATTCATCTTTTCCTGCTGTAATTTCCCATTTTACAGGAACTTTGGTTGGAATATTATCGTCATCACCATAATCTAATTCTGTAATTTTGAAATCGTAAGGTTGGAAATGATACCATTTACCATTCATAACAGCTGCACCTTCACCTGCTTCAAATATACCCTCATTTTCTTTACGTAGATCTATTGAATGATAAAAAAGATGAACGGAACCTTCAGAAAACTGTAAATTTGCCCATCTCCAATCGTAAATATGAAAATTGGAAAATACACCTAGACCGTGTTCAATTATGCCCCTACCGTTATCGATTTTTATGATTTTTCCTTGCATTTCTATCTCGCCCGTTACTTTTATGGCAAAGATATCGTAAAACCTTTGAGCCATAGAAGGCGTAACTGCTAAACGATCGTTATAGTATACAAGAACTCCTTTGGGGTCCAACGCTTCAAAAAATAGATTTCCTTTAATATTTATTTGCTTGTCTTGGAAAGAAAAAGTATAACCACTTTTCCAAGTACCATCAAATTCGAATTTACAATCTGCTAAATCAACCTCTTGATGGAATTTTGTTTTTGAGAGGTTTTTTAATATAGGTCGGTTTGAAAATTTTTCCCATTGCTTTTGTTTAAATGTTTTAGAAACAAGAAACGCATCCAAAAAAGCAAATCTTAAATCTGGGGCATTCACCCAGAAAAATCGATAAACAGTATCAAAAATCTCCTTTGAAGTATCTTCATTAGAATTGAACATAATATAAATCATACCTTCTTCCATTGGTCCCCCCGTACCTTCAGTAGATGGCATAATAGGTTCGTTAAGTTGCTTATTTACTTTTATAAGTTCTTCCATTCGAGTTCTATTAGCCCTTTTCATTTTAATAAGGGTTCGTAAGTTTTTCAAGTAAAACTTAATTTTAGGTTTAGGTTCAACTTCGTTTGTAGGCATTTAATCACTTATTCTTCGCATATATTAAAATTAATAAATAAATGATTAAATATAAGGTTCACATTATTTTAAATAATAATTTTTTTTTTTAAGATGATAAATTATGAATGAAAAAGAAAAATATGATACAACAAGGTATTCAACTAAAAAAGCAGCAGCTTATAGCACGAGTCAAATAGTTAATACAGCGGCGTATCAAACGTTTGCTCTTCTAACCTTCACATTTTATTTTGCTGTAATTGGAATCAATGTTAATTTAATAACACTAGGTTTCATTATATGGTCGGTTTGGAATAGCATCAATGATCCCCTTTTAGGGGCGCTATCAGATCGAACCCATACAAAATGGGGGCGCCGTTTTCCTTATATAATGATTTCGATTATTCCTTTGGCTATAATAATGATACTGTTGTTTTATCCGCCACTATCATTCGGTATCACTAACGAACTTATTAATTTCGCTTATTTTCTCGTTATTATTATCATTTTTGAATTTTTCTTTACAATGTTCGATGTAAATTTAATAGCCTTATTTCCAGAGTTATTTATTACTGAGGATGAAAGAACGAAAGCTAACGCTATTAGAATGGTATTTTACATAATTGGATTACTTATTTCTTTTGTCTTACCAACAATCTTCATCCCCGATTTTTCAAACCCAATTTATTTACCTGAGTTTCAAATTTTTGGAGTAATTAATGCGGTAGTAATCATAATTTTTGGCTTACTTTTCTTAAAAATTAGTCCAAAGGAAAGAGTTGAATTTCAACACGAATATAAAAACGCACCTAGCTTACTTGAATCGGTAAAGATTTGTATCAAGAATAAGACGTTTATGACCTATATCCCCGCCGAAATAGCTGTGTGGTTTGTAATTGGAATGCAAACTATGATAATATCGCTATACGGTAAATATGTTTTAAATATTGGCGAAGGAGAAACTATTTTCCTAGGATTATTATTAGGCATAGCATTTATTTCATCAGCGTTTTTCATAAATTTTCTGTGGAAACCCGTTGTTAAAAAGATTGGTCCTCGAAAAACTTGGTTAATTTCTGTAATCGTTTGGATATTAACACTTATTCCTTTAATGTTTATAAACGATAAAATACAAGGTTTAATTGTGTTTTTTCTAATAGGAATAGGGTTAGCTGGACCAATATTTCTTGGCGATCTAATTTTGGCCGATATCATCGATGAAGACGAAACGATTACAGGGACTCGTAGAGAAGCTGGTTATTACGGCGTAAAAGCCTTTTTCTTCAGGTTATCTACAGTTTTCGTCGTTCTCGCTATTAGTACTGTGTTTACGAACGCTGGATGGGCTGTTTTTGAACCAGAAACTATAACTCAAGAAATTATTTTTGGGCTAAGGGCATTGGTGTTTATATTTCCAGCAATAGCATTGAGTCTGGGTTTAATTGCGGTCTATAAATACCCCTTGGATGGTGAAAAGCTAAAGAAAGTAAAGGAAAAACTTCAAGAACTTCACACGGAAAAGCAATCAAGAGTTTAATAAATAACTTTCATTTTTATTTTTTATTTTATAATTTTTAATGATTAAGTTAAGGAAAAAAGGAAAAAAAAAAAATATTGAATTTAATAGAATTGTACGACCCTATAGTTTTTTTTCTTGCGATCTATATATTGCAAATGCTCCAATAACAAACGATATAGCAATCGCAATTTGGACAATACCCCAAAGTGTACCTCCGAATATATCATCTAAAGCTAAAGATATAACTAAAATCGCTATCTCGAAAACGGCAAGGTAATTTAGGATAGCTAAAAATTTATTTTCTATTGCTGCCGATTTTGTATTTAGTGTGTTCCTCTGTCTATTAAGCGTTTTCCTGACTCTACCGATTACATCGTCAGTTTGCTTCGAAAATTTAAAACCATCTAATTTATCTATCATTTCGTTAAACATACTTGTTTTGAAAGTGCTAGTAAATAATAAGCGAGTTATTTTGGAGATTATTATATCTTTATTTAATTCAAGAATTATTCTGTTGAGTTCCGTTTCCAGTTTTTCTAATCTATCGATCGTATCAGTCAAAGTTAGGCTTTCTTCTCTAGCTCTGGTTTCTGAGATGACCATATCGAATTTATCTGCTACAATTAGTATATTTTCCATATGCATGAGGATTAAAAACCTTTGAACATTACCAACTTCTGGACCAAAGAGTGTATCGATAAGTAAGTTTTTCATAGAATTTGGATCCATAAGACCTGGTCCCGGGATTATTACGTTTCCCGCGTGAGTAATCATCACGAATTCGTCTAAATATGGAGATAAATTTTTAAGATTAATTTGATCTCGATACGCCACAGGATCTAATTCTCGATATTTGTCCGTTCTTAAAGTAAGCCCTATTGAATATCGTGCATTCTTACCAATATTATTTCCAATAAAACGATAATCTGCTCTGTTAAAGTCGGGTTTTGCGTCCCAAATAAGCCAAGTATGGTGCCACGGTTCTAGCGAAGATTCTAATTTTGCCTTTTCTGCAAAATTTCCTTTTTTTAATAACATTATAACATTTTTTCTTATTTCTACGAATTTTTCTGTTATAGGTCTTCCGGTGCTTTCCAGAATCATGTTTGAGGGTTGGGATATTTCTATAAAATCCTCAATCTTGTGATAATTATCGAACGTTAATTCGCAATGGATTACTAAAACCGCGCCATAATGGATGTGCCCTTCCAATCTAATTTTTCCAAGCATTTGTGGTACTGTAGCGCAAGAAAATCTATCCGACCCACCGATCTTAAAGCAAACGGGAGCAAAGTTCACAGATTGACTTGAAATCCACTTTAATGGTTGGTTACATTTTTGTGCTTGTCCGGGAACATCGAATTTAAATCGATAATCTTTATATAGTTTTAGAGAGCCTTCTTTTTCTAAATATTTTCTTACTTCTGGTAGCTCAAAATATAGTCCTAGCTCATAAAATTTCCAAAAAACTAGAGTAACTTTAAAAGAATACTCTTTTTCATTTGAGATTGTCATATTTATTTCCTTGAAAAGTTTTATCTAAACTAAATATATTATAAATTTAAAATATTCTTTTATTTGGATGATCATTACAATCATTTATTAGACTTTTAAGTAAATTATAGTGAATTTTAAATGGTTAATAAAGATGTAAACTCAAAAAAATTGGAAGTACTAGTTCAAATCGCAAGTTTAAGAGATTCTTCAGGGATTCACAAAGCACTTAAGCAAAACTTAATTGAAATACGCGATTTTGACGAGATTACAGACGAACAAAGAAAAGAATTAGAAGATCGAGGCTTCCTGAGAAAAGAAGTTGACGAAGATTTTTACACCCAACTTATTCAAGATGTTAATAAGAAGATTTACGTTGCAAAAAATAAACTCGGAGATGTCATTGGTTTCGCAAGCATATATAATAACGAGAAAAACATAAAAACGATTAGGAAAACTTTGCAAAATCTCTATATTAAAGATAAAGAAATTTTAGATTTACTCGTTAACGAAAAAAGAAAATTCGCTTATTTAGACCAAATTAGCATCTTACCAGAATTCAAACGCAAAGGCGTTGGGACTGCCATTCTGGAGAAAGCATTGATTGAAATAAACATTCCTTTAGTTGCGTTCATAGTAAAACTACCATTAATGAATAAAGCGTCCGCTCTATGGCACGAGAATATAGGTTTTGAACTTGTCGGTACTGGAGATGGTGATTATAAAGGGGAAAAGTTTGAATGGTTAATATATATTAAATAGATTAATAAAAATTAGCTCAAATAAACCTTAAAATGAAAAAATTAGAATTATAAGAATTCTAAACAATTAATCCAACTTAAAACTTTTCTTCTCAAATATTTTATAAAATCTGGACGGGCTATTCTTTTTTGTTTATACCTTTAGTTAATCGTCCTGATTTTCTGTGTTAAACTCAAGATTTAAACTTTCGGCAAGTTTAAACCCTACTTCAAAGAAGTTCTTCATCGAATTATAAAAAATATCTCCTATAACATCACCTAAATCCGCATTTGGTTCAGACGAGGGCTCAATATTTCCAGGGATATTTAATTCTCTTATAAGATCTTCTTTTCTTTCTTCTAATTCTTCGCTTAAACTGCTTAAATTCATTTGAAATTCGTTTATTTCTGTACTTTGGCTATTTTCCATAATTAAACCTCATTTTTTTGTTTAATTTTATTCTAATCCATTATCGGGTTGTGGTTTAAGGGAATCAATAATTCTTAATATATCCTCAGCGAGTTCGTATCTCTCATCTCGATATTTTGCTCGAGATAATCGATTTTCTACCTTAAGTGGGGCCCCGATTTTTACTCTTAACCCCTGTGATTTAAACATACCTAAAATTTTTGCGTTTTCTGTATATATTGCTATGGGGATTATAGGGGCCTTTCCAGCAACGGCAAATTTAATGATTCCTGCCATTGCTTTCACTTGAACTTCGGGGGTAAGTTTTGATTCTGGCGTCATGGCTACAAGATCCCCAACTTCGTTAAGATAGTGGAACACCTTATCTATGGGCACGGTATCGTCTTTATCGAGCGTACTTCGAAACATGCCTAACGACTTAAGAACGGGACCGTACATTTGATTCTTCATTAGTTTATGATGAACCATAAAATGAATTCTCCGTCCAGAAACTTGACTTATAATCGCCATATCTCTTAACGCGTTTTCGCTTATCGTAGTTAGAATCGCTTTTCCTATAATTGGTATGTGTTCTCTTCCCTCAATTTGTAAGTCTGCGAATGCCGTTAAACCAAAGTTTCCTAAACTTTTGGTAACTCCATAAAGAATATCTTTCATAAGATCGTTACTAAGCATCTTATCTTTTCCTTTCGTCTCCTTCTCCTCGGAAGATGTTTCAACCATCTGTTTTCCCTCGTTTATAGTTTACCTATGAAATTATTAACTTCTTCCATCCGTTTCTCGTAATATTCCTTTAACTCTTTTTCGGAAACAAATGAAGGGATTACTTTTTCTAAATAAATATCAAATATTGTCGATAATTTTGTTTTATGTTGCAAGGACTCGAGAAATTCCCCGCCCAAGTCCTTTAATTGCTTAAAAAATTCTGTCATTTTGCTTCTCTTTTATTAAAAATTGGACAATATTTTAATAACTTTAGTAGGTATGTTTTTTCTTATTTTAATCAAATATTCTTTTATTAAATATAAAGTATATCATACTTTTCAAATTATTATAATATTAAAAGATTAGAATACAAAATTCGAAATTAATCTACTTGGTCCCATTTACCACAACGAGAGCCCCAGCGAGCTATAATTTTATTTCCCTCTTGGGGCATCTTTACTTGGACTATTTCGCAATTGTTGGGACAGTCTCCACAGTCAAACGCTGAGGTCGTGAATTCAATTTCTGATACTTCGAGTCCTCGAAATACAGTTTGATGTTCGTGCTCTAAATAGAAATCTCTAACTAAAATTGCCATTCCTAAAGCCCCCATTAGGACGTTATATTTAGGAACAATTACTTTACAACCTAAATGTCTTTCAAATGCTTCAATGATCCCATTGTTGTAAGAAACGCCACCTTGGAACACAATGGGTTCTTCTAATTCTTTACCCTTACCTACATTGTTCATATAGTTACGCACAAGAGAATCGCATAAGCCCGCAATGATATCTTCTTTAGTGTAACCCGCGTTTTGCTTGTGAATCATATCGGATTCTGCGAATACAGTACATCTTCCCGCAATACTCACAGGATTTTTTGATTTTACTGCGTAAGAGCCAAATTCCTCTATAGGAATCCCAAGTCTCGCTGCTTGATGATCGAGAAAAGAACCAGTTCCCGCAGCGCATACCGAATTCATCGCAAAATCTACAATTATTCCGTCCCGTAGAATAATAATTTTCGAATCTTGACCACCAATTTCTAAAATTGTTCTTACATCTGGATAGATTGTCTGTGCAGCAACAGCGTGGGCAATTATCTCAGTTTTAGCGAGATCGGCACCTACGATTGCTTTTGTTAAATACCGTGCCGAACCAGTAGTCCCACAGCAAAGTATCTCGTATTCGCTTAAATTTTCGCTTTGTTCTATGTTATCGCGTAACTCCCCCATTCCTGCCTTGGCTGAGTCGATGGGAGAACCTCTATTCCGTAAAAATACGCTAGTAAGTAAATTTCCATCTGTATCCATTAGAACAAATTTGCAACTCACGCTTCCTATGTCAATACCAAGGAAAGCACCTTTTGTTTTTCCTTCTTTAACTTTTTTTTCACTAACTTCTACCATATAATCTTACCTTTATCATTAAACCGAATTTTGAATTAATTGAACGCATTCATTATAAAATAAATCGCCATAATGCGGATAAATCTTTTTATTACCATTTGCTATGAATGTGGTGTTATTTTCAATCTCTTTATTTCTACGACCATTCATTAGGTCAGAGAATGCTTCTAACCTAGTCCTGAAGCCAGCTAATCCGCTCTGCTCGTCGAAAGAGAAGTAAATAATTGGAAGGTCGTAGATTCCCTTAAGTTTATTGGTTAAGATAGTCCGAGCCGTCACTTCCGGCATACAGAGAAACGGATATTGATGAACGAAGCCATCAAACCCCGCTTTAGCTTTGTCTATATATTCACCTAGCACCCATTGGCATTCTCCGCCAATATCCATCGGAACATACGGATGCGAAAGGTGTTCTAACCACTTTCTGTGATAATTTAAATGGAATTTATGGACAACCCAATCGTATAAGCTCAAGCTCTGGTGTACTTCAATGTTCATCTCACCCAGCTTTCTACGGATATCTAAATTTACATAGGGTTCCAAACTAATGTGAATCTCTCCCGAAACACCAACTCGCAGAGGACTTCTGGTCTTATCTATATCTAAATTGTTAAAATCTTGCTTAATAATGCTTTTGAATTTTCTCAATTCTGGGAGCGTATTAGCTTGATCAAGCTTATTCAATAAACTTTTAATCAAAACTGTCGTATCTCCTTGATTACGCTCGTAAGCTCGGAAGATACCTTCGGCAGTTTGAATGTCGTTTAATAACTTAGCTTTTTTTAGGAAAAAAATAACAGCCTTAACGAATTTTGAATACATAAACAAATCCTTTCGACCACTAACTTCTTGAAGAGTTTTGACCCATTTGAAATCTAGTAAATCTGCTTGATCTAATGGAATTACCGTGATGTCTTTATAACCCATATCTTTTAAAATACGCTCTTGGACGCTGGCGTAAAATCCAAATCTACACGGTCCGCAATCTATTGCCATGATCAGCGTATCTGCTCCCTTTTTTATAGCATTCACGAAATCTCCAATAGTCGCTTTAAACGGGAAACACACAAATTCTGGGGATTGCTTTACCCCGATCTTAATCGCTTCTCGATTCGTTGGATCTGGAATAACTACATCTAGACCAAGGCTTGTAAATAGGGTTTTGAAAGCTACCCAGTTGGGGCCCATATTGGGAAAAGAAATTATCATTTCTTGGAAAAATCCTCAAGTTAATAGTCAGTATCTTTGTTTAAAGATTAACTTAAATTTACTCAATCAAGTATTTGATTAAATAAAAAATTACCCAATACAAACAGATTATCAATTGTATGATAAGTTTAATAG
>DAOUUT010000159.1 GCA_030668025.1 Promethearchaeota archaeon | reverse complement strand
GAGTACAAAATCCAAATACATTTCCCATGGGGAATCCCTTTCCATATTTAGATATTCTCCTAATTTGTTTCCAGACTTTCCACGAAAATAACCTACTTGCGATGGTATTAAAATCAAATTTAATGTGTTCTGATTTTATCAACTCGACCTTAATATTTTCTGAAACTTGGATTTTATCAAAATATTCACAAGGTTTTAAGTTATCCTTACTATTACTTGAAATTGGATAGGATTCGTCTTCAAGTATTTTACCTTCAGCCCAATTAATCATATTTTCTTTAGCAACTTCGGAACAATAAACAGGAATATTTAGATTTTCTGCAAACCATCCTGCGTCAGTTACATGATCAAAATGCCCATGTGAGATAAAAATTGCCTCAATATTTGTTATTTGTTCTTTTTTAGTCTTTAACTTTGGCGTTGCGTGGGAGTTACGATAAAAAAAAGGATCAAATAATAATCTTGTTCCATCTAAATCTAAAATATAGCTTGCAGTTCCAAACCAAGTGAATTTTATTGTCATTTTTTAAAACTTTTTTAATGAATTTTGTTAATTATTTATAAGATTAAATTTATACATTCTTTAAATTATCCTTTATCTTTTTATAAATCCCTTTAAGCCCTGTATCTTCTATAAATTTCTCAAACTTAGTTTTTGTTGTTGATTCTTTTGGTGATATTTGTTCAGTCGTACTTAATTCCGTTCCACAATATTCACAGATCTGCTGTTTAAGATCAGAATATTCTTTATTACAATCTGGACATCTCATTTTAAAGCTATCTCGAAATCTAGTATACGTATAGTTCTTATTATAGAAATGGCTTAATAAATTAAAAATAATATTGTTTAAAAAATCTATAATTTATTCTAATGTGCCTTAAAATTAGCATTCCTTTTAATATCAATTTGATAATTGAAAATTCTCTTGGATGTTTTAAAACCAAACATCTTTATTAGGTAAATTATTGCATTGAGTAATTATTTAATTAGGAATTAAATGGGCATTTTAATCATGACTAAAGAGATATTATATTATAAACTAGCTAAAATTTGCGGTTCTAAAAATGTTTCTAATGATACGAAAGAATTAGAAGAATACTCTGAGGATATGAGTTTTGTTAGTGGCAAACGCCCCAATCTTATTGTTTGGCCTTCAAAAGCTCATCAAATAGAAGCAATTTTGAAACTGGCCAATATTTCTAACTTTTCAGTTATTCCTGTAAGTTCTAGTTCTAAATACAGACATCATGGAGATACAATCCCTAAAAAAAAAAATTGCATAATACTAAACCTCTCTAAAATGAATAGAATCCTTTCTATAAGTAGAAAAAATCGTGTAGTAATGGTTGAACCTGGAGTTACTTTCGAGGATCTAATACCCAAACTTAAGAAAGAAGGTGTTAGGTTGCTTATGCCTTTACACCCCACATCTAATAAATCAGTGCTATCGTCAGCACTCGAAAGAGAACCAATAACAATACCACGATATCATTGGGACAGTTCCGATCCTTTATTATGTACAGAAGTTATTTTCGGAACTGGAGATTTGTTTAGAACTGGCACAGCTGCGGGGCCTGGAACGTTAAAGCAACAGAAAAAGTCAGGACAAAATCAAATTAACCCCATGGGACCGACCCAATTTAGTCCATTTAGAGTAATTCAAGGAGCCCAAGGGAGTCTAGGCGTTGTAACTTGGGCGACAATAAAACTCGAATTACAACCTTCTATTCAAAAGGTTTTCCATCTTCAATCTCAGAACCTTCAAGAGCTATTAGATTTTCAATCCGAATTATTAAAAAATCGATTGTGTGACGAGTTGTTAATTTTAAATAACCTTAATTTAGCATGTCTTATTAAAACCACTGAACAAGACATATATGAACTCTCAAACTCGTTAAAGAAATGGAATTTAATATTTATAATAGCTGGAAGAGGTATGCTAGCGAATGAAAAAATCTCTTACCTTGAAGGAGATATTAACGAGATAAAAAATAGACTAAACCTAAGTAATTTAACGACTAAAAATAATATTGAAGATCAGGAAATTATTAGAATCTTAAGTGAAGCCACTTTAAAGCCTTGGAAAATGAAGTTAAAAGGTAGTTATCAAGAAATTTTCTTTTTAACTAGTTTTGAAAGAATTTCAGAGTTTATTTCTTTAGTTGAAACTAAGATTTCTAAAAATTTAGGAATTTATATTCAACCTATAAATCAAGGTACTTCTTATCACTGTGAGTTTGATCTTTTTTATGATCCTCAAGATGGTATGGATGTAAAGCGTCTTAAAGAATTATTTATAGATACCAGTAAAGATTTGATAAGCTTAGGTGCTTTTTTCAATCGCCCCTATGGAGATTGGGCTGAAGATGTGTATAAAAGTCTCGACGACTCAATTATAATGGCTTTAAAAAAAGTAAAAAAGATTTTTGACCCAAATAACATTCTAAATCCAGGAGTATTATGTTTTGATTAATTAAACTCAAGATAAAAAAAATAGTAATTGAGATTATAGTTATGAACGAAGAAGAATATCAACAAATGATAAAACGTTGTTTACGTTGCTCTATTTGTAAATGGATTCCTCAACTCCAAATTAAAAGTTTTAAACATGCAACAGCTTGTCCTGCAATAGATATGTATAATTTTCATCCTTATAGTGGAGGAGGCAAGATCATTTTGGCACTAGCTTTAGAAACAGGCAGAATTAATTTCTCAGAAGAACTTCGAGATATTGTTTATAAATGTACTGCGTGCGGCTCATGTGATGTATCTTGTAAATTTTTAAACACTTTGGAACCGTTAGAAATAATAATGAAGCTTAGAGAGAAATTGGTGAATGCAGGATATGGACCTATGCCCGAACAACAACAATATATTGAATCTGTTAAAATTAATAATAATCCATACAATGAACCTCACCAAAATAGATTAGATTGGTTGCCTAAGGATGTTAAAATTGATTCGGAAGCAAAAATTTTGTATTATGTTGGATGTACTTCCTCTTATAGAAGAAGAGAAATGGCAATCGCTGCGGCGCGTATAATGAATGCTGCTGGCGTTCCATTTAACATACTAACTGATAATGAGTTATGTTGCGGGAGCCCAGTATTAAGGACTGGCGATACTAAAACATTCGAGGAATTACTCAATAAAAACATCGATGTTATAGAATCTAAAGGAATTAAAACCGTTGTTTTTTCTTGTGCGGGATGTTATGACACATTCAAAGTAGATTATCCATTATATACGGCGTATAATTTTCGAGTGCTTCATACCGTAGAATTTTTTAATGAATTAATTGATAATGGTCAAATAAAATTAACACATGACGTGCCTTTAACCGTCACCTATCACGATCCTTGCCATTTAGGAAGAAATGCAGAACGATATGAAGAATGGGGGGGTGATGTTGTCGATTTAATGCCTTTAGTATCTATTAATGTCCCCCCTAAACCAAAAAGAACTGGATCAAAAGGGGTTTATGAACCACCTAGAAATATTTTAAAGAAAATTCCTGGATTAAAATTTGTTGAAATGGAAAGAATACGAGAATATTCTTATTGCTGTGGAGCTGGAGCAGGAGTAAAATCAGCGTTTCCAGAATTTGCTCTTAAAACAGCAAGAACAAGAATTATAGAAGCTGAAGATTCTGGAGCAGACACTTTAACTTCTGCTTGTCCATTTTGTTCTACTAATTTGCAAGATGGAATTAAAGAATCTGGTTCAAGTTTAAAATTTTATGATATCAATGAATTATTAATAATGGCCTTAGGATTAAAACTGAATGTTTTAAAAGATATAAAACCGGAGGTTGCTTAAATGGTCTTAAAAAAAGAGATTCTCAACCAATTTGAAGCCATCGTTGGCTCGGACAATGTCAATGACGGCGAAGTAATAACAAATGGGTATGCTTATAATTGGTGCATGGAAATTTTTAATCATATGAATGGAAAAGAGCCATCTCCTTTTTCTGACACTCCTAAAGCCGTTATTCTTCCAGCTAATACAGAAGAAGTACAAAAGATTGTGAAATTATGTAATAAATATAGTATAACATTTAAGGCTCAAAGCACCGGATTGGGCCCATGGAATCAGCCATCTACCGATAATAGTATAATAGTAGATCTCCGAAGAATGAATAATATTGTTAAGATCGACGAAAAAAATCTTTATGCTGTAATTGAACCTTACGTAAGTGGAGCTCAATTACAAACAGAAATAATGAAATACGGTTTAAATTGTCATATGCCGGGAGCAGGACCACAAGTATCCCCTCTTGCTAGCGCTACATCTATGAATGGTCCAGGATTTACATCTCCCTCCACAGGTCATAGCGCAAGAAATGTTTTAGCGGTTGAATGGGTACTCCCAACAGGAGATATATTAAGATTAGGATCTTTAGGCTTAAAAAAAAACCCTGATTGGTATAATGGGGATGGCCCAGGTCCTAGTTTAAGAGGAATTATGCGTGGATGGGCTGGAGCAAAATCAGGAATTGGTATATTTACCCGAGTAGCAGTAAAATTATTTCCATACCCATGTAGTACAAAATTTAATGTTACAGGAAATTCTCCCAACTATAATTTTGATGTTCCAGATTTCATGAGACTTTATATCATAGACTGTGGAAGTTTTAAATATTTGGAAAAAGTTTTTTTACGAGTAGAAGAAGAAGAAATTTCGTTTATTTGTAGCCATTTATCTGGGTTCGCTACCATGGCAATTTTTGCAAATTCAATTGATAATCTCATGGACAAATCATCAATTGGAATCATGAAAGTTCCAATAGTTATTTTAATAGCTGCTCTAACTAAACGTGAATTTGATTATAAGCAAAAAGTCTTGAAAATGTTATTAGAAGAATTAAAATTAACTAACATAATTGGAACGAAATATATTCCCGAATCGATTTTTTACGCAGAAGCCTTACGGTCTAACTTAGGACTTCACGGATTCATAACAACAGGAGGTTTTCAGAGTACAAAAGGAGGTTGTGATACCGCAGCAATGTGTCTGCGAAGCACAAAGTCAAATATACTTTTAAAGAAGAAATACATAAAAAAGGGAGTAATTGCAAATGACTTTGGGGAAGGTACATGGATGAGTTCTTATGAATCAGGACATTTTTTCCATATGGAATCGCCTACAATGTTTGATCAAACAAATAAGAATAGTGTTGAAGGAATGGCAGAATACATGGAAAAGAGCAATGAATTAGATTTACTCAAACACCTTGGTGCTCCATTCTTCGTGGAAGGAGATAAAAACCATGATATTTTTGGACCATATATGATGAATTATCATATCTGGTTAAGAAAGATTAAAGAAGAATTTGATCCGAACAATATTGCTGATTCAGGATTTTATATATCTCCAAATAAAAACGAATTAGAAAAGCGAGGAAAGTAAAATATGAATGCTATAAATTTGGAGGAGAAAAAAATAAGAGGATTTGCAGGAATTATAGCAAAATCACTAGCTCCTTTAAACGAGAATGAAAAATTTAAAAAGAAATTTAGCGTAACAAATCTCAAATTTCTTTTAAATGCTGTTAATGTAAATTTTGCGGCAATAATTATTCTTGATTGCGGCGAATTAAGAGTAGAAAGTATACCAAATAAGCCTAAAGAAAATTTAAATAAGAAAATAATTGGTTGGGACGCTTATTTAGAGATGGATACTCAGACCTTTTTAGCGGTATCCATGAAAAGAATTACGATGATAGGCTTAGGAAAAAAAATCTTAACCCGCAAAGTAAAAATCAGAGGTATTAGAAAATTAATTATTTTATTAAAGGTATTCTCATTGTTGAATTAAGATAATTAATATAAATATTCAACAGTTATAAACTAAAATAGAAATAAATTGAATTTTTAATTGAAAAATGAGTAAATAATAAGGTTTTAAATATGGGAAAAAAATCAAATCCAACTACATTTCAAGGTTCAATGAAAAAAAAATTTTATTTTGAAGGATGGTACAATAAATTAGTTGATAGTACAGCAGAGCATATTTATGCTTTTATCCCCGCATTTGCGCTGAATAAAAAGGAAAAAACTTCACACGCATTTATACAATTTTTAGACGGCATTAAAGCAACTGCTGAATATTTTAAATATCCCTTAGAAGAGTTTGAAAGTCTTTCCAGCAAGAAATATGAGATTCGTATAGGAAAAAATTACTTCTCACTTGATAGAATTCATATTGAAATAGACCAACAAGGTCATATTATTAAAGGGGACCTCGAATATATAAATCCTATTCCGTGGCCTAAAAAATTTTTACAACCAGGAGTTATGGGTTGGTTTTCATATATGCCATTTATGGAAACTTATCATGGTGTTGTTAGTATGAACCACAACATTAGGGGGACTTTAGAAATTAATGGAACTTCTGTAAATTTTGATGGAGGTAAAGGGTATATGGAAAAGGATTGGGGAAAATCCTTTCCTAGTGCATGGATATGGTCCCAATCAAATCATTTTTCAAACCCAAATCTTTCTTTTATGTTTTCAATCGCGATAATACCCTTTTTAGGAATGCATTTTAATGGTTTTCTTAGCGCTCTTTGGCACGAGGGGAAATTTTACAAATTTGCAACTTATACTAGAGCAAAAGTTAGTTCAATACAAATCGAAGTAGATTCTATTCAAATTCAAATAGAAGATAAAAAACATAAACTTGAATTTAAAATATTCAAAAAAGGTAGTGATTTTGGTAATTTAAAAGCCCCTTCGTCAGGAGAAATGTTAGGTCATATTGCAGAGAGCATTAATTCTAAAATTGAATTAAAATTGTATAATAAAAAGGATAACCAACTAATTATTGACGATATTGGGGTAAATGCGGGGTTAGAAATAAAGGATCCAGAGAAATTAGTTCCAAAATAGAGTTAATTTTCTGGTTTTTTCTCTTCTAAAGCTTTTTTAGCGAATAATCTCTTTTTTAATGTTACCATCGCTGTATCTTCGTCGTATTCTAATGCATCAATCTTAACTAATTCATGAACGGCCCTTAATACCATGGCTCCTGCAATTCCCGTAGTATTCTTAATCTGTTCACGCGACATTTTTTCCTTATCACCGTGAAGCGTCAATAAGATTCGATAATGTGGTTGCCCCTGCCATATTTCGGAGATTAAGAGTTGAGTTATTGAAAGTAACGCTTTAATTCTTTCAAAATCAAATTCCGAATCTTGACTTTCTTCTGCTACTTTCGCTAATTTTTTCAATTCTACTTTTAAACTTGCGTATTCTTTTAATAATCTATGTTGTTCTTCCGACAATGAACCAATTTTCTGATCTCTTTCTTGTTTTTCTTTTTCAAGCTGTTTAGTTGCTTCTTCCAGTTTTTTCGTTTCACTTTCTAAGTTAGTTTTCTCAATTTCTAATTGTTTTTTATCGCCCTCTAATATTTTCGTCGCTTCTTCTAATTGTTCTTTTTCTCCTTCAAGCAATTCTTTTTCTCGGCTAAGCTCTTTTTTATCCTTTTCTAAAACAATTAGCTCGTTTTTGGCAGTTTCTAAAACATTTATAAAATTTTGAAAATTTTCAGAAACAGAGCGAAGAGTGCCATCAATTATTTCTAAAGTTTTTTTTTCTGGCATTAGATATCACAATATATGTTTTTTAATTAACAATTATAAATTTAATTAAAATATATAACTTAAATATTATATAAATTAAAAATATAAATAACATTCGTGATTCTAAACTTAAATAAAATACGGGGACTTCTAATATGAGTATTTTAGACAAGGAGGATACCCAATTTTTTAAAAAAATAGCGCTCTTAATCATTTTATTGGTGATCTCTCTTTCCTATTTAGTTTATGATAAATCGATAAGTTATTCTCGTTACGAAAGAATCGAATACCAATCTTCTGGAGCTACTCTTTATGCGAATCTATATTACCCCTCAAAAAATTTAGGATTTCAAGAGCAAAGACCTTTAATTATTTACTGTCATGGAATAGGAAGTCAACGAGATTTTGATCTGAGAATTCCAATCGAATTCACCAAAAGGGGTTTTTTTGTAGTAGCTTTAGATTATCAAGGTCACGGTGAAAGTGGCGGAAATATTATAAATATTGATCCAACTACAGACATACCCGCTTTAGCTCAAGATTGTTCTAAACTATTGGATAAGCTCGAGACATTACCTTTTTATTCAATTATCAATACATCTCAGATTGGATTGATAGGCCATTCTTTAGGAGGGATGGTTGTACTTATGAACCAAGCTTTAGACCCACGATTTAACGTTACAGTTACTTGGGCTCCATTAATAAATTTTGATCCTCAACAATTAGGTATCGTAAATACTGATAATTACGATCCGTATATACCGGTAAACTTATTGAATAAAACAAACACAAATAATTTACTAATTATAATGCATGT
>DAOUUT010000040.1 GCA_030668025.1 Promethearchaeota archaeon | reverse complement strand
TCCATTTTTGGGGGATTTATTAATTTTATTCAACAAAACCTCACATTTTATATTAAATCTACTATAATTCTTCAGCAGAATTTCCTTCGATTAATTTGATATCAGAAATAAATTCCTTCTCTTGAATTTTTGAGAGTAGTGATGATTTAGTTTTCATCGAATCTTTAAAAATTTCTCTTCTTTTTTTTATTAACGATAATTTAGGGCTTTTAAATGTTATAATAAAACTTAATCGATTGTTTTCATCATCAATAGAACTAACGCTCAAAAGAGAGTAATACTTTAAATGTTGAGTAAAAATAGTACTTAAGAATTCAAAATAATCTTTTGATTTAGGAAAATTCATTTCTAAAAGATCTTGAGTTAAATATTTTTGTCCAAATTTTGTAATAGTCATGAGATACATTAATAGACAGCCTGTAATGGTTAACAACATTGCTATAGGATAAAATCTGATTCCACATGCCATGCCCATTGCCATAGTAAAGAAAATAAAACCTAAATCTCGAGCATCTTTTATAGCACTCCGAAATCTGACAATAGATAAAGCACCAACCAATGTAAAAGCTCGTGCTATATTTGATCCGATTATTAACATTATTATACTGACAATTATTCCTAATAACACTAAAGTTTGAGTAAAATTATGTGAATATGATACACTTCTATGAGTCCCCCTATATGTTATTGCTATTATAAAGGATAATACAATACTCCAAAATAGCACAATTATAACATCTATAAGATCAAATTCAACTCCATATAATATAAATGAATCTTCTAAAAATCTTTTAATAAAATCGTCAATCGCCATTGTATTCTTTTAAGAAATTATCTAAAATAAAGTTTATACAATTTAGTATAAAGGTTAAATCAATTAAAAATCAATTTGTTTAGATAATTGAGAATTTTAAATAAAGCAAATTCATCTAATCATAACATTAAATATCTTCTTTTGCCGGGAAAGTTGGTATTTGATATCTACTTTTTCAGCTCCACTAACAAATTTAGACATCTTATCTCTAACCACATTGTTTCCTTGTACAATATTGATGGCCCATTTTGGGATATATTTATTGAATTTTATTTCCATAATACATAAATTTGGAGATTTAATATAATAGGAACCTTTGCCATCATGAAAATTAAAATTATAATTTCGAACCCTTAAATTTGTATCAAATGTAATTCTAAATTTCGATACGAATTCAGTATTAAAAGCTTGCCTTTTATAGCAGATAAAATTAACTGGTTTTAAATGAAATCTGTTATAATTAAACCATATTTCGTTTAGAACTTTTTTATTTTGAGGTGAAAGACTTCTAGAAAAATTTCTTGCTTCTTGATTTTTATTATTAATAATTTTAAAAACATTATTCAAAGGTACTTTAATTCGTTTTTTTGAAAAGGTTTCATTTACTCTTTTTTTAAGTTCAACATAAACATAGTCCTCCTCTATATTATCAAAAAAATCTGGATAATACCGAATTCTAAATTTTACTCTAATATTTACACCATTTTTCTTTCTATAATAAGATTTTCCAAAAGGAGAGTCAAAATATAAACTTCTTACTTCATAACTATGGTTATTTTTGATGTATTTATCAAGTTCCATAAATGGAGTTATTTCTTTTAAAATTTTATCTCTTTCCATCAATGAAATGATATATTTTAACTCAAATCGATTAATAGTTATTTAGATCATCAAATTTCTATACTTGCTTATTAAAATTAAAATGAAATAGATTTTTATAATTTTACAAAAAAAGGACTATCAAATATTCATTCTAAGAAAATTGTGTATTTTCTTTTAAGTGTAGATTGTATATTTAATTCAAAAAATATCAAAAGAAATTGGTGAGGGGTTTAGTAGAGATCTGGGATATATATCCAAATGAGATTAATAGTAAATAATATCACTAAAGATATTAAAATGTCAATACAAAATAAGATCAAACAAAGTAAAACAACCTAATATAAGAGAATGGAAATTATGATTAAATAAAATTTTATTTCATATCAAATAAAACTCTTCAATTCAAGATCATTTATTTTTGCTTTAGTTGGATTACCATTTTTTTTATCCCAACCACGCTCATCATAATAATCATCCAATAATTGATTGGCAATATCTTGAGTAATAATTACTTCACCATAAAAGTCTTGGAATTTAAGTACATTTTCTCCAATCTTTAATGGTTTAAACCATCCGCTAGGGAATTTATCGTCCTTTCGAGAAAAACCTTCCTTTAAATTCATTAACTTCAATAAATTCCAAGAACGTTCAGCCGATAGCCTTAATTCGTCTTGATGCAAATTGAACCCAGTAATTAAATTATATAAATCAGTAACTAATTCTAAACTAAAAAATCTATTCATTTGAGTTCTAGCGCACAATCCTAGAGAAGTTAGAACAGTGTACCAATCTTCAGAGTATCTCGTTAGTCGTCCAACATTTACGCCCATTTCTTTTTTGGGTGGAGTAAATATTCTAGAGAAAGCAGTTTCGGGGATGCCCATCCGATTAAAATGGCTTTTCATTTTATCCGGAGTTCCCCCAGCGCCAACATAAGTTGGTGATCCCCCCGAAGCTACATGAGCACCTTTAGGATTTACTACTTGTTCGAATTCCATTGTTCCTAATCGTAAAAACCTAGGTTCGAATATAACATCTAAGCCTTTCACCGTAAGCATTTCGTTTGAGATTGTGTTATTTTGCTCAGCCAATTTTTTCCACCCATCTGCTAATAAATCCCCGAATCCTTCTCTTTTTGCTGTTATCTCAATTAGATGATTAAAAGTATTATAATCCTGCTTCCATTCAATACCTAATTTTTCATTGGTGAGGATATCTCGTTCATTCATTTTACTTATAAATTCGAATAGTGCGGTCATAGTTAATGAGTCCAATCCATATCTACTTATTAGATCAAACGCTTTTATTGCTTGGTCGTATGTGTCTAACCCATCTACAGTAAACATCATTAAGGGGTTAATTATTGAGGATGTGTAATTAATCAAACCGCTATATTCTCCTTCACGTATTTCAAGAATATCTTTATCAGCCATAGGACAAGATGGACAAGCAATACGTCTTTTTTTCATTTTTTTTAAATACATCCTATCGCTACATTGACGGGCTTTTTTCTTTTGACCTTTTGCGGTTAAGAACATGCCAACTGGCAAACTTCTTAACATCCCCAATTCAATCCACGAATCTCTATGAGGATATTTACGAATGCGCTCAATAAGACTTTTATAAAGTATATTAAACTTTTTTGGTTCTGCTATTGGAATCCCTTTTGTCCCTTGTGTCAAAATAGCTTTAAGGTTTTTAGACCCCATAATTGCTCCGAGGCCCCCACGCCCTAAAGTTGAGGTTTTATCTATTAGCGTCATCGAAGATTTAACAAGATTTTCTCCCGCTTGTCCAATAGCAATTACTCCACTTGAACCATGTTTTTTCTTTAAAAAATTAGTTGTTTCAACAATATCTTTACCCCATATTACTTTAGCTTTACATAATTCCACATGATCGTCAGATATAAGTAAATATACTGGTTTTTCTGATTTTCCAGTTATAATTATATGATCAAATCCCGCTTGCTTCAAGTTAAACGCAAAACTCATACTTCCGCAAGAATTAGCAACGGCTCCGGTCGCCGGAAATTTTGAAATTGCTACGGTTCGAGAAGAACCAGGTACAATAGTTCCTACTAAGGGGCCAGTTCCAAATATTATTAAATTTTTTGATGAAAATGGATCCGTTAACGGTTTGAATCGATCAGCAAAAAGTTTACAATTAATTCCGAATCCACCAATGAACTTTTTAAGATCTCTGACATCTTCTTTAATGACGGACACTCTATTTTCCGTTAAATCAATATCGAGTATATTTCCCGTGTAACCAAACCAATCCATTATTTCTCACCCTCCTTAATTTCTAAAGCTCCATATAGACAATAATTTGCACATTGTCCGCAGTGAGTACATTCATCCAAGAACGAGATTTTTGGGATCAATTCGTAGACATCAACTACTTGAATAAAGGCTTCAGTAGGAGAATATTTATTCTTATATATGGAAGAACAGATTAATTGACAGATTTTACATCCTGTACATCTTTCCTCGTGTATAATTATCTCAATTAATTTAGATTTTACCAAAATAAATCAAATCCTTAACGCACTTTGACTAACTTGTAAATTTTATTAAGTTCACTATACTTAATGTGTAATAATTTGAGTTTTTAATATATATAGATTTTTAAGTATCATGATAAAGTAAAAATTATATCCTTTCTATCATCATACCTCCTAAAATGATGGGTCCACCAGTCGAATTATATATTTTCTCGGCTTTTTTTAATTTGCTTTGACTATCGGAATGAACTCTAAAGATTAAATCACCTTCCTTTATTCTTGCTCCTTGCTTTTTAAAAATCTCAACACCAGAATATTTTGAATGGGGGCAACCAGCAGCTTTAGCTATACTGTTAATAATTGCGTTATTTACTCCAGTAATATGTCCTGCTTTAATAGCAAAAAATTCTTTAGAATGGGGGCCAATTTTAATATCTTCGGGTTTTACTTCTGGGTTTCCTCCTTGAGCTTCGATTATTCTTTTCATTTTTTCATAAGCCTTACCAGAACGCAATATCTCTTTGGCTAAGCTTTGGCCCTTACCTTTCTGAGCTTTTCCACCCATTTCAAGCAATATGCCCGCCAAATCAGTTGATTTCTCAATCAAAGAATTCGGCCCTGCAGAATAATCCATAAGCAAAGTTAACGCTTCTTTAGCTTCTAATCCTGGACCAATTGCGTGGCCAATTGGTTGATGGGCAAGAGTTAGGGCACACTCCGCTTCAATCCCCACATTTTTTGCAATTTCTTTAAATAAATAAGCAAACTGCTTCCCATTATCTGGAGTGGGAAATTTTGTTCCTTCGCCAACGGGTATATCTAATACGATTTTTTTAACTCCAAGAGATAACTTTTTAGTGAGTATAGATGGAATCATAAGTCCTACGGGATCCATTTGGAGTGGACGTTCAATTTCGATCAATATATTATCTGCAGGCGAAGTATTTAGAGCTCCACCCCATATGATGCACGCTTTTTCTTTCGATACAATGCTTTTCAATTTTTCAGCATTAAAAGCAATAGGAGCCAGAACTTCCATAGAATCAGCAGTTCCAGAGGGAGAAGTTATAGCTCTTGTTGACGATTTTGGAATTGTTAATCCGGCAGCTGCTACAATCGGAACAATAATAAGCGTAACTTTATTTCCGGGCACACCACCTGTCGAATGCTTGTCGTAGACTTCCGGTCCAAAGTCAAAAAGCTCTCCACTTCTCGCTTCAGCAAAAGTCAATGATGTCATCTCTTCGTTATCCATGCCATTTATAGAAACCGCCGTTATAAATGCTGCTAAGTCTATTCTTGATAAAGAACCAGAAACGGCATCGTTAATTATACTATTGATTTCTTCAGTTGTTAACTTAGTCCCTCTTATTTTTTTCTGAATATATTTAAAAGAATCAGGCGGATCTGCTGGTTTAACGGATATCATCATATTATCAACTAAATCCTGTTTCTCTTTAAAGAGATTTAAAAAAATTCCGATCTCTCCAGGGAGAACCAAAGAATTAGAATAATCAATTTGTAGTATTGCTACCCAATATTTATCTTCAAGAGATTTTGATTGAGCATTTTTTACGATAATACGTTCGCCGGCTTTCTGTCCTAGTTTTTGAGCGTCTTTAATATTAAGAACAACATCTTTGGTATTCCCAGTTTCAAAATTTATTTCTTTTACTTTTAGCTTCATAATATCAAAATTTTGTGTAATTAATTATTAATTAGAGAGTTTGATTAAATAAATTTAATTGAAATTTTTACAATTGTATTAGGTTTTTTCGATTATTTTATTTAATCATTATAATAAAATTAATTAAAAACCATTAAATGATTTGATATATGAATAAGTTCGAAAAAGCTCAAAAAGTACTCCACGAACTGAAGAGCGATGGTTGGTTAATTGTTTGTAGCGAAGACAGTGATATTAATTCTCGATTTCTAATAGGTGTTGAATCTCACGCCCGACACTATATCTATGTGGCACAAGATGGGAAACATAAAGTCCTTGCCGTCGAAATGGAAGCACCTATGATCGAGCGTTCTTTAAAAAGCAGAGGAATTGATGTTGATGTAATAACCTATAGTTCTTTAAAGGATTTAGTTTCATCGTTAAGTTCAATAATTAATAAACCACGTATAGCTCTGAATTTTGGTGAAAGTATTTTAAGCGCGGAAAGTACGGCATATGCGGATTATATTCGTGCTGGAGATTATTTTTCTTTGAAAAAGTTGGCCCCTCAAACGGAGTTTATTTCAGCAGCACCAATAATTGAAAATTTAAGGAGCGTTAAATCTTCAGAGCAATTAAATGACTTACGAAACGTGTGTAAAACAACTATAGAAATCTTAGATACGATTCCGGATTGGGTTAAAGTTGGTATGACAGAAAATGAAATCAAAGCAAAAATAGAATACGAATATATGAAGTTAGGAAAGCCCGCATTTGGAGCGATTGTTGCAACCGGAGCTCATTCGGCCGATCCTCACCACAATACATCCATGAAAAAAATTGAAAAAGGAGTTTTATTAATAGATACGGGACTACAAATTGATGAGATGTGTTCTGACATAACTTGGACATTTTGGGTTGGCGCAAATCCTCCTGAAGATTTCACTAAAGCTTACACTGCTCTTTACGAAGCGAAGAATGTTGCTAATGATTACTATACTGATGGAACTCCAAATAATTTATCTGCATTAAAATGCAGAGAACATCTAACTGCAAAAGGATACGATCATGAAAAACTATTTTTCCATGGATTAGGACATTCGTTAGGTTTTGAAGCGCATGACATAGGTGGAAGAATAAGTTGGAAAATGCCTGACAAATATAAACTTAAAGAAAATATGATATATACTAACGAACCTGGTTTATACTGGTTAGGCAAGTGGGGAATAAGATTAGAAGACGACATAATAATTGGTAAAAATGAATGCGAGCAAGTTACTTCTGTCTCAAAAGAACCAATTCAAATATAATTTAAAGAAAAGCGTTATAATTTTATAGAGAATGGAAAGTCTCTTGTTTCTTCCATTTTGTTTTGATCAGAGTCCATAAATTTTATATTTATTTTTATTATATAGTCCCCTGCTTCAATGGGTTTAAGACTAACTTCCCATTTTAAATCTTCATTCGTCTTCAACGAAAAGATTTGTTTATTCGTTGTACCCCTCATAACTTTCAAATCCTCGGGAAATTCGACATCAATTTTTACATCTAACGCTTCTCCTTCGCCTTTATTTTCAACCACAATTTCTAAGGGAAAAGTTTGGCCAATAAGAGGAGGTCTTAAATTCTTAATCGATGTGTTTAATGCGGTAGGAGGAGAAATTAGATGTGGTTCTATCGATTGAGTTTCATAAATAAATTTCAAATTATTATTTAACTCACAAGTTAAAAATATAGGACCTATTCTTGGATTATCAACTTGAAAATGTGTTTTAAATGTAAACTCTAAGTGCTTTTGTTTTCCAACTTCAATTCGGAAAGGGGTTATTACTTTTTTACTAATAGCCAAGTTATCTGAGAGATTTATCAATATTTTTGTTATATTGAATTCATCTAATTCATAATGTAAAAAAGAGTCTTTTAAAACTTGTAAGAGGTTTGAAGTATCAAAAACCAAATTCAAATTTATAAATTCTTTAGTCGTGTATGTTTCTTTATCTAATTTAAACGTAGTATTGATTAAAAGCTTAAATTTTGTTAAAAGTAATACCTTCTTTAACAATTTTAATTCAGCATCTCTGAATTTATAGCGCCCAACATTGTTTTTAATTTTATCGAGATATTTTGGATCGTCATCTCTTAGCGCTATTGTTAGTTCAGAAACGAGCTTAATTAGAGAATGTTCTTTAAAATATTCTTTATCAACTCTTTTTTTAATTCTTTTTAAATAATCTAAACCCTCATCAGGAAAACCTTTAACAAACGAGCATAAATACGATAATACCGAAAATATTACGAAATTTGAATCCCTATCGCCGCCATTTTTCAATTTAGGAATATAGTTAATGGCATCTTTATAAATTTGGTTAGCTTCTACAAACTTATTATTATGTAGACAAGCCTCTCCAGATTGTCTTAATAACTCTATACTAGTGTCAAATTTCTCTAAGATTATAAAAGATTTTGCACCATCAAGGAAACAGACTTTTGCTTTTTCAAATTCATTTAACTTAAGGTACGAGTTTCCCACTAAATGGTATTTATTACCAGATTTTTTATATTGTCTAGCCCTAAATAATTGCTCAGCTTTTATCAATTGAATTTCGGCTACTAATCTTTGATCTTTTCCCATTAAAAATCACTATTATTATTATAAATTCATTGTGAAATTAAAAATTAAGTGAATAGTCTGAATTTTCTATTATATCTTATATATAATAAAACTTTAAAAAAAAAAGATTTTTAATTGTTTTAAACTTCAAATTCTATTAATTTAGAATATATATTAAAAATTATTATTGAAATAATAATTTCCGAAACCATAGCTAATGGTTCGTCATCTTACGACTATTATTTTCTCGCAAGAGTCAGTCCTTCGGTTTAGTTTTTTATTTTTTTCCTTTTTTTGAATCTGTTTTGTTCTTCTCAGAACTCAAAGATTCTTTAATTGGATTGCTGCCTAAATTCTCGATTATATCTGAGACTCTGGTGACTTCTTCTTGAAATTTTTGACCTTCTGCTGCGCTACAATGAAACATTTGGATTCTATCGGGAGAAACACCCGTAGTTTTTAAAATTTCTCTCGTATACTTCACATTTCTTGCTGCGACTAAATTACCCGTTTCGTAATCGCATTCTCCTTCGTATCATCCAGCAACAATTATTCCATCGGCACCCTTTCCAATCGCGCGCATCATAAGTGAAGGCGTTACGCGTCCAGTACAGTTGATTCTTATAGGTCTAATCGTAGAAGGGTATTGAGCGCGTATCGTACCAGCCATATCTCCAGCACCATAACCTCATTTCCAGCACATAAAAGCTAAAATCTTTATTTGGTCTTTATTGTTTGTCGCCACTTTTTACACCTCTCTATATCTCTTCTAAAATAGCATCGATTTGTTTTTCATATTGAGGTTCGCGGTAATATCTTAGCGTAATCGCCTCAGAAGGACAATTGGCTAAGCACGAACCGCATCCACGACATAATATCTCGTTTACTTCTGCTCCGTCAGCTAAAGTCTTAATTGCATCGTAAGGACAATTTAATTCACATAGTCCACATTTCGCACATCTATCTTTGTCTACAGTAGCTCGAATTAATAAAATCCTATATTTATCCTTGCCCATCAATCGTGCTAAAGAAGATGCTGCGGCCCTACCTTGAGCTATTGATTCAGCTATAGATTTAGGACTTTGAGAAGCTCCTGCAAGTACGATACCCGGAATTTTTGTGTCAATTGGATTTAATCGAGAGTGAAATTCCTTGAAGAATCCATCTTGGCTCGTTTCAAGCTTTAAGATCCTTCCAATTTTTTCTACTCCGATTGCGGGCACCATAGCGCACGATAGAATCACCATATCGTACTCAAATTCTTTTAATCTTGTGCTACTAAGCGTGTTTTGAATAGTTATTTTAAGATTTTGAGTTTCTGGGGCTTCTTGAATTTTTGAGACATTAGTTCTAATGTATCTAATACCTTCTTTTCGTGATGCGGTGTAATACTCTTCGTAATCTTTTCCAGCGGCTCGAATATCCATGTAGGCAACAGAGATTTCCATCTCAGGATAATGTTGTTTTATAAGTTTAGAATTTTTTATTGAAATCATACAACATACTCCCGCACTGCAATAAGTATTCATGTTTAAATCTCTCGACCCGACACATTGAATAAACAAGATTTTTTCAGGTGTTTTTCCGTCAGAAGGGCGAACTAGATGTCCAACTGTTGGTCCGTTAGGAGCAAGCATCCTTTCTAACTTCATTTGGGTTATTACATTTGGATAAACATTATAACCTAAATACCCCGTTTCTGGTTCGTACTCGTCCCATCCTGTAGCTACTACTATTGAACCAACTTCAACATCTACAATTTCATCTTCTTGATCGAAATCAATTGCTTTAACTTCACAGACACCTTTGCACAATTCACATTGAATGCATCTCGTCATGTCAATTTGGGCTATCGAGGGTACTGCTTGAGCAAAGGATACGTAAATTGCTTTTCTCGGATTCATTCCTTCGTTAAATTCGTCATATCCGTAAGCGGGACACACTTCAAAGCAAGCACCGCAGCCATTACAGTCGTTATTAACATACCTTGCCCTTTTACGGATTTTAACATTGAAGTTTCCAACAAATCCAGAAACTTCTTCCACTTCACTATAAGTATATACATTTAACCCTGGAGTTCTTGCTGCTTCGAGCATAACAGGGCCAAGGATTCATATACTGCAATCGTCAGTGGGAAATGTTCGATCTAACATAGCCATTTTTCCACCAGTTGTCGGATTTTTTTCAACCAAATGGACTTCAAAACCTTCTTCAGCCAAATCTATTCCTGCTGATAATCCTGCTACGCCACCACCAATAATTAAAGCTTTCTTAGTGATATCTACCTCTTTGATTAGAATTTTTTCTAAAACACTAGCCCTAGCAACACCAGACCGAACAAGATCCTCAGCGGTTCTTTGTGCCCCTGGTTTATCTTGTCTGTGAACAAAACTCACATGTTCTCGTATATTCACGAATTCCAAGTAAGAAGGGTCCAAACCCATAGATTCTAGTACGCTTTTAAAAACAGGTTCGTGAGTTTTTGGGGTGCAAGAGGCCATAACTAACCTATTAGCGTTGTTCTCGATCATTTTTTCTTTAATAAATTCAGCTCCAGGTTGTGTGCACATGGATATGTAATCTAAAGCTTCTACTACATTTGGAAGCGTTTTTGAATATTCTGAGAGAGCTTTTGTATCGATTATTTCTGCAACATTTATTCCTCATTGGCATACTGCCACGAAGATTCTTGGTTCATCATTTGTAATTTTAGTTTCTACCATTGCATATCATTCCTTTTGTTCCTTTTTGTTAGTTTCCTCCAATAATTTGTAATTGTTGTTATTATGAATCTAAATATTTTATTCTAATTTAAAATAACTGATTAAAAAAATTAACTTTAAATCATAAATCTATTATTTGTTTTTTAAAGTAATTGAATAAAAAAAGTTCGATTAAATCAAATTTAAATAGAACTTCTACGGTTATTGAGATAAGATGTTATTAAGTTTATTACAAACTGGAGGTCCTCTAAATGGGGATATTGGACTTCTAATCCTTATGGCTGCTTTTGCGGGTGTAGATATCTTGTTATTAAAGATCGGGTTAGCAATAACCAAAGCTAAAATGAGAACAAAAATGAAATGGGTGGCGGTAAGTTTTCTAATTCAATTTGGAGTAATTTTTATTATTAGTTCTCCCATGTTTATCTTAGGATTCGCAGGGGAGTTCAAGGGAGACCTTGGACTAGTCATCCCAATAATAATACTTTGTACTTTTATTGACTTAAACGTAATTAATGTTATACATCAAGTTGGCCTTAAACGTTCATTAATAGTAGTATCAATAATAATCATTCCAATCGTCTTTATTATGGTTAATTTGGGACCCGTTCTCTCAGGTTTCTCAGGTCCCCCAAGCCCACCAGGATTTTAATAATTTATTTTCACAAATTAACTTCTTTGTTAATTTTTTTGTTCATGTCAATGATTTCGTCTCTCGCAGCTTCACCATACTTATCAGGAGAGAATGAATCTTTTTTATTGTACGAATATATTATCCCCCTTGACGAATTTACAATTCCCCCCAATCCATTATCGTAAAAACCATGTTTAATTTCTTTCGCTTGAGCTCCTTGAGCCCCAAACCCCGGTATTAACATATAGGAATTTTTAACTATTTTCCTTATCGCTTTTAATTCTTGTGGGTAAGTTGCTCCTACTACCACTCCCATATTATGAAAATTAGAAATTTGTTCAAGGTTTTGGCCCCACTTAGAAACTAGTTTTGCCATGTGGATATAATTTCTTTCCAGGGTTATATGATCAACTATAACTTCAACATCAGAGTCAGGGACATTATCGATCCTAGCGCTAAAGATATCTTGAAAATCTTTACTACTAGGGTTTGAAGTTTTTACTAAGATAAATAGACCTTTCTCTTTATAACTTAAATAGGGTTTAATCCCATCAAATCCAAGGTATGCGTTTATTGTACAAGCATCAGCATTATAAACTTTAAACGTGGAATACACGTACGCTTCCGAAGTTGAACCAATATCGTTACGCTTTGAATCTAAAATGACAAGCAAATCTTTTTTATGGGCGTATTTTATCGTTTCTTTCAACGCTGCTAACGCCTCATATTTCTCGTAAAATGCGATCTGCGGTTTTACAACGGGGATTAAATCAGATGCATGATCAATAAGATTTTTGTTAAATTCTAGAATTATTTTACTCGGATCTTTTAACTCATCTATTAAATATTTAGGAATTTCGCCTTGCTTATCCATCCTAGGATCAAGTCCCATACAAACTATGCTTTTCTTATCCTTTATCGACTGAATTAATCGTTCAATAAAATGCATATCTAACTTTGGGAACCTTTTTAGATAATATAACTTAGGTTGTTAAAAAAATGTATTTTTTTTCACTCCCATTATTTTTAATCAGTATAAATCTAAATTGAATAAGAAGATGTCAATGGTGTATTTAGTTGCCCCAAAGAAAGTTTTTTTTTAAGAAATTAATTCGTTATTTGAACAATGAAAGATGTAAGAGACATTTAAAGTGAGTGTCTGTGTGCAAACATGGAACTATTGATGTTATATCCATTAAGGAAGGATAATTAAAAGGATTTTTTTATTGATTCAGAAAAATTTAAATTTGGTTAATTATCTCTTTCAAAATCTGTTCATTGAAAGATCCAATTGTAATTCCTTTGTTAACGATTAATTCCCCATACAATTTAATGTTTTTATTTAAGAGCTTACCATCCTTAAAAATTATTAAAGCGGGTACTGCATTGATATTCAATTCTTGAGCTAACTTAGAACTTTCACCAATATCAATTATTTTTAACTTTATAATACCTTTATCTCTAATTTGTTCTAATATTGTAGTAAATAATTTACAAGACCTACACCATTTAGAACATATAACAATTATAAATTTACCTTCATCAGGACCGTCAATTCCAAATTTTTTTAGCTCTTCTATATTCAAATAACGTTATCTCCTTTTTTTCATTTGAGATTGCAATTCTTATGAAACTTTCCTTTCAATTAGAATATTTTTCAAATAAACTATTGCAATTATCAATTATTTTATTTTTATTTCTTTAATTTTCTTTAATTAAAAGTAAAAATTTCTTTTAACTTCCATATTCAATTAATTGATCAATAAAATACATATCTAACTTTAGAAGTGATTTTTTTTAATAATATAGGCATTACATTTTCTTAAATCTTGATAGAAATATAATATTATAAGAATTTGAACTTGATGAATATTGTATTTCAAGTACAGTAAAATTCTACAAAAATTCATTCTAAATATGTAAAAAACTTTCATATTTCCCAAAAACACTCATATAAATAAGATAAATTCATAGAAATTATGTAATAATTTTAAAGAAACTGAGGTTATATTATTGGCATTAGATTTGACTTTCTATTTTAATTTAACTTGTTCACTTGTGGGTATCTTCTTTTTTATTTATAGCTCAATCATTATTAAAAGAATACGAGAGCTTTTTCCTGGTGGAAATATAATAAAAAAGTGGAGTCGAATACAAATTTTAATCATAATATTCTTGATTGGTTATGTTTTTAACATTATAGCTCTATTTCTGGAATTATCTGAATTAATAATGATAATGACAGCAATGATTTACATTTTTGGAGGGTTTTTTGTTTTTTATATAATTAATCTCAGCTATAAGACTTATAAATTAGTTGTATTAGATTCCAAACCTAACTAAATTTTTTTAATGGAGTGGGAATAATGCCTGGTATATTTCAAGAGCTTTGGATATTCTCTCAAGATGGAATTCCTTTGGCGGATTTCTGTGAAGATGAGGGTATTGATAAAGAACTTCTAGGACCAATTCTTTCGGCAATGAAATCTTTCGCTCAGGAAATAACTGGAAAGGAATTGCATTCCTTTACACTAGGTAATATGAAATTAACATGCATGTCAGCATTTAATGGAAAGATTTTTCTGTCTGGCAGAACACCATTGAAGACTAAAGATAAAACACTTAAGAAAGCGTGTGGTGTAATATGTAAAATATTTGAGGATATGTATGATCCGATTGAAATTGAAAAATGGGATGGTGATTTATCCTTTTTTGATCGTTTTAAAGATAAATTGGATTTTTATTTTAAGATGAGTAGTTTATGAATTCAAGATTCTGTGGATTATTTATTATTTTAAAATATCTGGGTTTTTAACTACCATATTCATCAATAATATTTTGGAAAGAAGAGTAAATTCAGAGAAATAGAGTCCAAAATGTTCACCCACGGGTTTTTTATATAGTTCACGCGTGTTTACAGGAATCATGATGTTTCGTCTTCCTCCTTTAAAATGGCCTCGAATAAAATAGCGTGCTGCAAGAAAAGCGGTATTAAGAGGCGTCCCATTTATGTTCAGGAAATTGATTTAATATTAGATAGTTGGGAAACCTACATAAAAATGGTTGTTAAAAAGAAATATTTTGAAGGATAATAATATGAAAGAAAATTTTATTAAATAAATGGTAATATACCTGGAATTCCAAATGCAGACAGGATCAATTCAATTCCAATTAATAAGAGAATTGCAGAAAATATTTTTTGAAATTTAGACCCAAATTTAACCATTTTAACCATAAATCTTTCATTAATTTTACCCATTAATGCTCCGATTACGAGATAAGGTATAATGATTCCCAGAGCGAAAAGTAAAAATAAGAACATTCCAATGGCGAAATCTTGTTGGTTTAATGCTATCGTTACGATGGATAAATAAATTGGGGTAATACAAGCAACCCAACCCGATCCCATTGAGAGTCCTAGAAGTAATGAGCCTCCATACCCTTGGTACTTGAATTCATTGATTTTAGGGGGAGAATCTAAATTAAGATTTTCTAGCTCCAATAAATCTTTTAAATCATCATCAATTATATCATCAACTTTCTCTTCTTCTATTGAGGGTTTAGTTTCACCGGGTTGGAAGGCGTTTTTTTTAGATATTAGTATATAAATTGCTAAGCCAATAATAATAATACCTGAAAAGAAATTCAACCAGAATATGAAAGTAATGAATCCCGAAACAATTATAAACAATCCAGCTACAATAGTAAACATAAAAATGAATCCGAGAGAAAAAATGAAACTCATCATCACGCTCTTCCCTGTTGTGCTTACTTGACTTTGAATATAAGAAATAAAAGTGGGAAGCATGGCTACATTGCAAGGGGATAAAAATGCCAGGATTCCACCTCCAAAGGCTAAAAAGAATAATACAATATCCACCATGTTTTAGATCATTTTTTTATTTTTTTATTTTATTATTTTATTATTATAATGAATTTACAACTTGTCTTATATTTTCATAGCTTCCTTGAGTTGTTCCTACCATAGTTGTGTAAACATATCCATTTTTATCTAAGATTATGACTGTTGGTTTATATCTGATATTAAAATAAGAAGCAGAGGTATATTGAATTGTATCTCGAATTACGGGCCAGTTAGATTGCCTACTTTCTATAAAATTTATTAATTGAGTATCTGAAGTACTAGATGCGGATTCAAGGCAAATTGATAAAATGAGTAATTCATTAGCTGTAAAAATATCATCAATAGCACTTAATATATCCGCTTGATCGGGACAACCAGGACAATGTACCCCAAAGAAGAAAACTATGACAACTTTTCCTTGGTGATCTGCCAAATTGATTGATGAGTCATAAATTGTTTTAATGGTAATTGAGGATTGGTAAGTGATATCCTCTATATCCTGGTCATCATCATTATCTGGGTTATCTGGTTCATTATTATTTATTTTATTAACTGGAGGTTCATAAACATAAGGAGCAATGGCTATGATTCCAAAAAAAATAATTGTAAAGATTAAACCGAGTACTGGTATGAGAGACATTCCATAATTGTTATGTGTTTTAATCTTTTTATATCGATTAAGCCGATAATACATTTTAGGATTATGTTTTATTCCGTGTTTGGATTTTAATTCATTATCGCTCATTTTTCTTATTTACGGGAATTAAATTTATTTTAAATAAGTATTAATTATCTACTTTACAGGTTCGAATAATTTTTGGTTGTATATTTGTAAGAATAACTTTCTTTCTAAAAGTACTGCCTAAATCCAAATGATACTCGTCATTTTTATTGAAAATTTCATAGAATTCCTTTGAGAAATGTAGTATTAAAGAACCATCTAATTTTTTCTCAGAATCATAAAAATTTCTCTTATTTTCATGGGTAACATCAATAATTTTGGGTTCCTTTATAAGAATACATCCTTCCGTGAAGAAAGATACGGTAATTAATAATTGAGAGATTTCTTTCTTTTTAATATAGGTTTTCAATTTTTTGGATATTATTATGGTCATTTTTTTCACTTAGATTTATCTAATTTATTTTTTCGTTTTTTTTTGACTACATGATTCTTATACAAGACAGCATACCAATATTTATTTTGTACCTTTTTATACTTAATTTTTACTACACCTTTTCGTAATAAATCGTCAGGTATTGACTCTTTTGTCATTAATCCATATACTTTTGGATTCTGAAATTCATTATACATCCATTTTGGAATTCTCTTATCAGTACCATAACCGTAGCGGTCGTAAACTACCTCTCTGATTTGAGTATATTTTTCACCAGAAATGACACATCTGGCATTTACTAATTTATTCATTGATAAATGCGCTGAAGAGTATTTATTATAAACTTCATCAACATTTTTTCTATATTCATTAAAACTCAACTGAGTATTATATTGTTTAATGACAGCATTTTTTAGAGAGTTTGAAAAATCTTCGGGAGGGTTTAGAGTTCTTTTAACAAGAACATCTCTTGTATCTGCATCATATAAAACCAAATATAATTTTATAGGGTTCGAGTCTTGCAGTTTTTTCTCAAAATTTCCAGCTTTATCTATAAAATCCAAAAAGATCGAAAAAGCAACATCACTCCAATCCAGATCAGCTATTTTAAACATAATAAAGATTACATCTTCGATCAATACAAGTTTAATATTTACGCTTCCAGAGGAATAAGCATTTACCTCTTTTTTTGAAGGATTAATCATTCCAACAAGTAAAGTATTTTTCAAATAGCTAAATTTGATCCTATCCCCAGTTTTTGTTGAGTATTGGGTATTTACCTCAGTCTTTTGTGAGATCTCCATTTTTTTTTGAACTTTTTTAAAATTCAAACTTGTTTAGATATAATAACTTAAGTTGTTAAAAAACATTTTTTTTTTAACTACCATATTCATCAATAATATTATAGATTTCGTCAATTAATTCTCCGATATCGATTATTTTTTGTTCTTCTGTTGCCATATTTTTAATAGAAACTTTACCATT
>DAOUUT010000244.1 GCA_030668025.1 Promethearchaeota archaeon | reverse complement strand
TCTCCACTTTTATTATTTATGCGGTACTCTACCTCAAACGGAACATTATTTTCTATAGCATCTTTAACAATGTTTATTACATTTAATCTATCTTCAGGTAATATTAATGGGTCAATAGAACAAACTTTTCCTTTCTTCAACTCATCAGGACTATAGCCGGTCATGGTTTGAACCATATCGTTAAAGAATATCATTCGATTGTCGTCCTCAATTAAAACTCTATAAACTATTCCTGGTAAGTTTTCAGTAAGCCTACGATAAGAATTTTCTCCCTCATTAAAATCGCTTAAAACCATTTTTAATCCTCAACTCGAAAAGATTAAAGAGAAAATTAAATATTAATTCTCTCTTTTTAGATACAAAATAAATTGAGATTATATTATTTAATTATTTTGTACAAACACATATTTAAGTAAATAAATATTGACAAAAATATGAAAAAAGAAATAGTCTTATCTGTCAATTATAGATTTAAATTTAAAAGCATATTGATATTGAGAGAATATCACAAAAATTTGAAAGGTTGTAATTTATTTATCGTCAATAGGAAGACTTATAATGAAAGTGGATCCTTTATTCCTTCCTTCAGATTCGACCCGAATTTCTCCACCGTGTAATTCTACAATTTTTTTAGAGATGTACAAGCCTAATCCTGAACCTTCAGAAATTACATCGTATCCTTGACCATAGCGTTCAATTTTTCCAAATTGCTTAAATATCTGGGTTTTTTCTTGCTCTGTAAAACCAAGCCCGTTGTCCGTTATTGAAACTATGATAAAATCGTTATTAATTTCTGATTTGATATCTATTTTTCCATTATAGGGCGTGAATTTTATAGCATTAATTAAAATGTTAGTAAAAACATTGTATATTTGTTCTTTTTCAAAAGAGGCAATTAATTCATCTGGTATTTCGAGATTTATTGTATGATCTCTCAACTCTGACAATCCTTCTAATTCCCTTACACATACCTTTATTAAGAGAGATAAATCCTCCTTTGATTTTTTTAACTTAACGGTTCCAGATTCTAATTCAGCGGTTTTTAAAATGTCGTTAACAAGGGCTTCAAGTCGAGAACACCCTCCTTTAATTTGTTTAATCGTTTTTATCACGTAATTATCGAGTTTATCCCTATGCAATTCCAATAAAAGGTCGGAAAAACCTTTAATCGAAACAAGAGGCGTTCTTAATTCGTGAGAAGTTCTTCTAAGCAATTCGGATTTAAGATTATTTAATTTTATTAATTCAAGTTCTACTTCTTTTTTTTCAGTAATGTCCATTATGGTAACAAGTTCAGCAGATCTTCCTTTTAAAGGTATCTCTTTAGAGAATTGGTCAATCCATTTCACTTTGCCTGATTTAGTTAACACTCTATAAGAATAGTATGGTTTTAAGCTTTTATCACCACTTTTTAGGCTTTCACGGTATTCTTCAAGGAATGTTAAATCTTCAGGATGAATTAGTTTAGTTAGATCATCCATTTCCCAATCTGCAACTTCTTTTTGAGAGTATTCAAACATATTTAATAAAGTATCGTTTACGTATTTAACTTGATCATCTTGTATGATGATTATGCCCATTAAAGTTCGTTCAGCAATAGTTCTGAATTTTTCTTCTGACTCTTTTAATTGTTGTTCCGCTATAATCTTATCTGTGATGTCTTCTGTCATGACCAAGTCTGCAAACCTCCCCTTATAATTAATAGTTTTAGAATAATTATCAAGCCAAGCAATTTCACCAGATTTCTTAACAATTCGATATGTATGGTGAACTACGACATCAATTTGGCCATCCTGCTTTTTTCTTGCCTGTTCCATAACAAAATCTCGATCTTCGGGATGAATAATTTTAGCAAATTCATATGGTTTCCAATTCTGTATTTCTTCTACACTATATCCATTATTGTCTGTTGATCGTTGATTAAAGTATTTAAAAAGGCCATCTTGTATGATAATAATACCCATAAAAGATTGTTCAGCAATAGTTCTGAATTTTTCCTCAGATTCTATTAACTCTTGTTCTGCTTTTTTACGCTCAGTAATATCGCGAGAGAAATTACCTAACATAATTTTATTTTCGTTTTTTATTAAAAATGTTAACTGTTGAAGGGTTCGAATTTCTTTGTTATCAACGCGTTGAATATTTATATCTCGTGATTTACCTATCCATTGAGCGTCTCCCGTTTTTAATGTATCTTTTATTATCCCTTTGATCCTTTCGTGTTTTTCTAAACTCTTATCTTGTTCAGTATCTATTTGAATTTGAACATCCCAAATCGGTCTCCCTATTACATCCTCCTTTTTCAGCCCAGTAATTTGCTCTTGACCTTTGTTCCATTCAATTATTAGTCCATTTTCATTTACCAGTATAACACCATCAATTGACTGTTCGATAAGGTTCCGAAATCCTTCCTCGCTTTCACGCAAGGCTGTTTCTGTTTTTCTACGTTCTGTTATGTCTGTTATGATTTGCACTGCTCCAATAAGATTCCCTTTATCGTTAATAACGGGATTTGCTGAAATTTTACAATATTTATTTCCTATTTGAGCAAGTGAAGTTTCTGTTTTATTACTCTCAAGCATACGAATTATTGGACACCGATCTTCTAGTGATGAATCACCATGTATAATCTCAAAACACGAGTGTCCAATTATTTCGTCATAATCATTCTTTCTAAAGAAATCCAATGTGACTTGATTGCACTGGAGGATATTAGCTTCTAAGTCAAGTAAAAGGACGCATTCACTCATTGCATCGAATGTTGTTCGCCATTGACGAGCAATTTTTCGTAAATCGTTTTCTGCTTTTTTGCGCTCGGAGACGTTTAATGTATATTCTATCATCTGAACGACGTTTCCACGCTCATCTAGAATTGGATATCCGTAAATTTCATATATTTTCTCAATTCCCTCTTTATCGATATGTACATGTTCTACTACGCAAGCTCGTTTAGTTTTTTTTACTTCCTCAAGTGGACAGATACAAGGTGCTTCGCAGGGTTTATCATTACCATGAGTACGGCTATAACAATATTGTCCATCTTTTAAACCCTCAGAAGAGGCGGTAGAATTAGCTAATATGACTCTATAATCCTTAACATCTATCACGTAAAACGGATGCGTAAGCGATTCTAAAATATTGTTAAGAAAAACATTTTGTTTTCGAAATTTTTCTTCAGATTCTTCTAATCTTTTTTCTGCTTTAACTTTATCGGTTATATCAACATATGCAAGTAAAATCCCAGGTCTTCCTTTAAAATTTATAGTTTTCGAATAATGATCTATAAAAATCGTTTCTTCTGTTTTTTTAATACCGCGATATCGATAATTTTCAATAACATCGGGATCGCCATTCTGCTTTTTTGAAGCCTGTTCTAACATAAATTCTAAATCATCAGGGTGAAGAAATTTTGTGTACTCATTAGGCTTCCAACTATACAATTCTTTTGATGAATATCCTGTTATTTCGGAGGCTTTTTGATTTACATATTTAAATACATCGTCTTGTATAATTGCTATTGCCATATGAGATTGTTCCGTAATTATTCTAAATTTTTCTTCGGATTCTTTTAATTCAGCTTCAACTTTCTTACTCTCGGTAATGTCCAGGATAAATGCGACGCCGTTGAGTGTAGGGCCTGGTAAGGAGGCTCCACCAAAAATAATAGGAATTCGACTTCCATCTTTATGAATATATTCCTTCTCAATGGGGGTCATTGCTCCCGTAGTAACAATTTCCTCTAAAGCTTTATTATCTATTTCTGTATATTCCGGCGGTGTGATACCCTTCCAACTTATAGCACCAGAAAGAATTTCGTTTTTGGTATATCCAATCATATCAAGAAAAGTATCATTGGCATCAGTAATAACGCCATTTGCATTCCAAAATAGCGTGCCAATCATTTTAGATTCAAAAATACTTTTGAATCGTGTTTCGCTCTCTTTAATCTCTTCTTGTACCTTCTTGCGCTCGGTGATATCAGTATGTACTGAAACAATGACTCGTCCATACTTAGGATGATCGAAAAGTGAAACATTCGCATAGCACCAAAATGGTGTTCCATCCTTTTTGATATTTAACGCTTCTCCATGCCATTCCCTCGTGTCTTTTAAGATTCGCATGATATCATTTTTTACTTGCTCAGGAGTCTTATTAGTTGGAGCATTTACAATTACGGCATTTTTACCAATCATTTCACCAGGATCATATCCAAACATTTCTTCAAATCTCGGGTTAGCATAAACAATAATTAAATCTTCCAATCGAATGAGATACACACCCTCAGTCATGTTTGTCATGATTTCGCTATGTAATCGTATCTCCTCCTCCTTCTCCTTGCGCTCGGTGATATCTACTCCTGAAGATAGAAGTCCAGTCACATTTCCATTTCCATCTTTAAATAAAACCGATGACCATGAAATTAACCTTTCTTCTCCAGTTTTTGACCAAATAGGATTTTCATAAAATTTAATTAGTTCCATTTCTCCAGCCATTAACTTCTTGAAATATTCGTGCACTCTTTCGCGGTCATTTGGAGGAAGACATACTTCAAACCAATTTTTTCCAATTAGTTCACCCTCATTGTATCCAAGTAATTCGTGACCTTTTTTATTTATCAAAGTAATAGTTCCATCCCTATCAAGTGCAACAAGAATCACCTCTATCACATTTAAGTATAGGTTTGCTTTTTCCCTTTCTTGAAAGATTATTTGTTCCGCTTGCTTGTGCTGTGTAATATCTCGTGAAATCGTCAAAGCCTTCTTTTTACCATCGTGATCTGTAAAAGCTTTGCCTTTAATATCTAACCAATGATAAATCCCTTTTTTGTCTTTAAACCTTGCTTCTACTTTTCCCTCTCCCTTCCCAAATCCAATTTTGAACGCATCAATGATTTTTTCAGCATCTTCTGGATGGACCCAATTTAACGGGGACTTACCAATTATTTCTTCCTTAGACCTACCCAAAATATTAAAATAAGCTTTTTCATTAACGTATTCAAAATTCATGTTTTGATCAGCAACAGAAATCAGGTCACTCACGTTTTCAGTAATTAATCGATATTTTTCTTCTGACTTCTTTAATTGTTTTGTTCGCTCGTGAATCTTTTTATCTAATTCGTCATTTAATACTTTTAATTTTTGTTCTGTTATTTTGCGTTTAGTTATTTCTTGTAATTGTACTAAATAATTACTAAATGTATTATTTTCCTCAAGATATAGAGGTGAAATTAATACATCAATCCAAATCTTTCCTGATTTCGTTGTTTCATATAAATTTAAATCTTTAACTAAATCAAAGTCAAAAAGAATTTCGCGTCTTATAATTTGTCCCTTTTTTAGTTTTTTTAGCTGCTCTTTTGGGACATTAGGATCTTTAAACAAGTCAAAACCGGCCACATCGTCTATACTTGATACTCCAAAGATCTCTAAACACGATTCATTTATATCCACCAACTCTCCATTAGAATCATAGAGCTCAATACCGATTGGAGATTCATCAAAAATCGTTTTAAATTTTTTTTCAAATCTCTGTTCTAATTCTTTATTCAATCGTTTTAAAGATTCCTCAGATTCTATTAGCTTTTTTTCTGCCTCCTTTTGGTATGTAATATCGAAAATAACACCATCAATATAAGAAGGATTTCCATTAGCACCTTTAATAGGTCTACCACGCTCAGAAAACCATTTTACATCTCCACTTTTATTATTTATGCGGTACTCTACCTCAAACGGAACATTATTTTCTATAGCATCTTTAACAATGTTTATTACATTTAATCTATCTTCAGGTAATATTAATGGGTCAATAGAACAAACTTTTCCTTTCTTCAAC
>DAOUUT010000080.1 GCA_030668025.1 Promethearchaeota archaeon | reverse complement strand
AGATAATAGGTTAGATTAAGCTCCTCTTGATCCGTTAAGGACACTTCTTGATCGTATTCATACAAATTGCCATAATCTGTTATATTTAAAGCATTTTCATTTCCTTCAAATAAAATTGGAGAATCATCTGCAAGTAAGGGTGTTTGGGAGAAACTATCTAAGTCTCTCTCAATTTCTGTAATATTATTGGAATTTGTAATGAGAAAACTACTCGAGAGAAATATTAATAATATAATCAGTAAGTTAATCTTTCTAAGAATTGAATTTTTTCTTGTATATGAACGATGAGAAATATTTTTCATAATATCCCCAGTTATAGAATAAAATAGTTATAAAATTCATAAAAACTAAAATTAATAAATTTAAGTTATAAACTAGACAAAAGAGTTAAAGAATTGAGGTATTTTTTAACAAGCCTCAAACAAAAAATAATGGTGGGAATGGCAAATTAAACGAATAATACACCCTATACTTAGTTAGGAAGATCATTGATGAATTCTGATTTCAAAATATTATTGTAAGAGATTTTGTCTTCAGTTGTTAATGAGTTTGCTTTAATTCCACTGTTATTATAAGTATCTGGAGGCATTTCATCGATAAGAGAGATAATAAGAATAAGCGCATTTTTTACGAATTCTTTTTTTCTCGTTCGTTTTAAAATTTTCATTAGTTCAATAAAAGATTTATCTCTCCAAATTTCTGCTTCTTCCCTGTTTGTGTTTTGGAAGAAATCAATAATACTTTGATAATAATCAAGTTCATGGTTATCGCTATTATTTGATACATTCATTATTGATATGTTCATTATTTTTAATCCGTACTCTTAATTATATAACCTTAGAATTTATTTTTAAACTAGACGAGAATCTTAGTTTTTTGTTGCTATGTTTCGTACATTTAATTTTATTTGATATCATTTAATCTTCAGTATTTGGAAATTAAATCCCAACTTGCTCAATAAAAAATGCCTACTTGTACTTTATTTTCTTTTGTAATACTTAGATATCATGTAGCACGAAAGGATTTTGTAACAAAGAATAAATTTTAAGGTTTCTTACATTATAAGTTTTCCAATTCCGGAGGGACATAACTATAAGTGTCTAAGAATCGTTTTCTTACGTCTTTAATGTTATATGCTTGCGTTTGAGCTCCACTAGTCTCAACAACAAAAGAACTTACTATCGAGCCTAATCGACAAGAGTCAAGAAGGGTCATATCTAAAATTAAGCCCGTTAAAACCCCGGCCCTATAACCGTCTCCGGCGCCTGTTGTATCAATAATCTTTTCAGCTTTAGCAATTGGAATTTCTACGTGGAAGACTTTATCCGAATCGCTTTTATAGATAAGCTCGGAACCTTCTGAACCTTTGGTTTTAATAATCGTTTTGACGAGCGTAAGAAGTTCGTTTTCATCTAAATCTGTTTTAGCCATTACATGATTTATTTCATAAGTATTTCCAATCAAAATTTCTGATTTTTTTAAAATATCTATTAAGATATTCTTAGGAAATAATGGAGTTATTTGACCCGGGTCGAAAATCATTGGTATTTTCAATTCTTCTAGTTGTTCGGAAAAATTCTCCATAGCTTCAATTCCCTGGGTCGAGTTTATTGCATATATATATTGTTCCGGATTTTGAATTTTTTGTCGTAAATCGATATTTTTGCTCTCGTCTAAAGCGCCTCCGTGAAATATTATCATCTGATTAGCCTTGATATCGTTTACAATATAACAAGCCGCTGTAAAAAGTTTTTCGCGAACATCTACATTAAGTTCGATATTTTTAAACTTTGATATATGGCTTTTATAGCCTAAACTTTCAAAATCCTTCCCAACTGAACCTAATAATGAAACTTTAGAAATGTTAAGTAATCCAAGGTTAAAAGCAATATTGCCGGCTGTACCGCCGTAATGTTGAATTCGGCTTTTAGCAGTAACTGTGCTCTGGTATTCTTCTTTTTCGTGATCAATAGAAACTGCGTTGACAAAATTCTCTTCAAAAGTCATAATATAATCAAAAGCCAAAGAACCCAGAACAATGATTTTATCTCGTTTCATAAAGAAATAAACCTTTTAGTATAATTTAGCAAAACTATATTATTATAATCCTTAACATGTATTAAAGATTTTATAAATTAAAGAACCTATCAAATCAAAGAGTTTTGCTTTTAAAGTATTTACAATTCTAAAGGATATATGAAAGACCTAATAAAGTCAATTGAATCCTTAAAAAATAGCGATATATCAAATGTCATAGATACTCGCATTACTCAGTTTATTTCTGTTAAAAAGAAAGGAATGACGGAAATGTTTAAAGAACTAAGTTTTTGCATAATGACAGCTAATTGTGGGGCAGAGAAATGTATCGAAGTAAACGATCGAATAGATAAAGGTTTCCTAAATCTGTCGGAAGAAGAATTAGTTAACAAATTTAAAGAATTTGGTTATCGCTTTCCAAACCGTAGAGCAAATTATATTGTGGAAGCTCGAAACTATCTCTCGGAGTTAGAAAGCATAATAAGTTCTAATATAGATGAAATTAAATTAAGAGAATGGATTGTAAAAAACATTAAAGGCTTAGGGTACAAAGAAGCGAGTCATTTTTTGCGAAACATAGGTTATAAGAACTTGGCAATAATTGACTTCCATATCGTTGATCTTTTAGTGAAATTCGAGCTAATAGAAAAACCTAAATCTATAACTAAAAAGAAATATCTAGAAATTGAGAATGTTCTCAAGCAACTTGGAAGAGAAGTACATTTGGACATGGCCAAGTTAGATCTATATTTATGGTATAAAGAAACAGGAAAAGTGCTAAAATAAACTTCAAATTATCTTAATAAATTATCTAAAGGCAAATCTAAATCAATCTCTGCGTTTTTTAGTTTTCGCATAAACTCAATGGTTCCAAGCTCATTCATCATTAATTCCAACAAATTCTGGTATAGTGCTTCCATATTATCTTGTCCCATTTGAAAGTAGATGTTATCTTGAGATATGTTAATCTTTAAAATTTCATAAAGCCCTTGAATGCAATCCTTAATATTTTCAAAATTAGTTATTGCTTCTTTCGTCGATTCGAATATGCCATCTGTATTATTCATGATTTTATAATTACCTCTAATATGGAATAAAAATTGTACATTTAAAAATTTCGCGATATTTAAAGAATTGTGTGTTGGAGCAACAAACCAACTAAAATTATCAATTTTTTATTAAAACTCAAATATAAATAGATTTAATTTTTTTACTTATTTAATTCATAAATTAATTCGTAAGAATTGACTTTTTGAATAAACATCAACTTTTATCATAATTAATTAATCAACTCTACACTTATGAATGTACAAAAGGGATTAATAAACTCTATTGTTTACACAGAAATCCACGACGCAATAGGACCAAATCCTATTTATTGGTACCCTACTAGTTTACCAGAAACCATTAGAATGCTAGTTGGAATTAAAACCGTTACAATCCTTACAGGAGATCAAGGTATCACGCCCGAATCTCTTTTAATTATCCCTTTTCCATCTTTAAGGCTAAAAGGGTTAATAAGATATATTGAAAGGGAAGATGACACCAAAAGAGGGGGGTATGCTAGGTCAGCTATTACTTTCTTATTTAGAGAAGCGGATGATATTATTTTCTATAAGTATATGATATATCTGAAAGCCCCTTTCAACGAAGCAGCGAGAAAAATTAAAGAATTAGAAAACCAACAAGCTGATAGTGAAATAATTTTTGAAGAGATAAAATTATTAGGAGATAGCATTAGTAAGTTACTTGAAGATTATAAAAGTAAAGAGATTTCCCCATACTCTAGCGAAGAATTTCCCGAACATAGAGATAAAAAAATAGACAGAGCTAATATTAAATTCAAATTAGTAGTTGTAGGAGACCCAGGCGTAGGCAAAACATCAACTATTTTACGATTTTCCGATAATGCCTTTCTTAGAACTTACATTCCTACAATGGGAGTTAATATCACGGAGAAAAGCTTTCGCGTTAAAAAAGAGATGCTTGAAGTGATATTATGGGATATAGCAGGACAATCTAAATTCCAAACGATGAGAAAACACTTTTATCAAGGCTCTGAAGCTATTATACTCGTTTTTGATTTAACAAATCCAATATCTTTTAACAGTATAAAGAATTGGTACGATGATGTAATAAAGAACATGGATAAGCAGCCTAAAATGATAGGTTATATTTTTGGAAACAAAAGCGATTTAGTAGATGAAAGAAAAGTTCAAGAAAGCGAAGGATTAGCGTTAGCTAAGGAGTTACATCTTGAATACATAGAAACCAGCGCTTTGACGGGAAATAACATAGAATTCGCTTTTTATAAAATAGCAGAAGCAGTAATTAATAAGCATTTAAAATAGATATAAAGGCATAAATATGAATATTGAAGAAGCTATTTATAAAAGAAGAACAATTCGTAGGTATAAGCAAGATCCAATATCTATTGAAACCCTAAAAAAGTTAATAGATTATGCTCGGGTCGCTCCAATGGCCCGAAACATTCAAGGCCTCGAGTTTGTTATAGTTGAAAATAGTGAAATAAGAGAAAAAATCTTTAAATTAATAAAATTTTCCGGCTCTTTACCTGAAGACCAACGAACTCCAGAACCCGGGAGAGAACCTACAGCGTACATAATAGTACTTGTTAATACCGAAATTAAACCTTCATTTTTTGACTTTGACGTTGGAGCAGCGGTAGAAAATATACTATTAGGTGCAGTTAAATATGGGATAGGGTGTTGTTGGATGGCTAACATTAAAGTTAGAAAAATTAAATCGCTCTTAGAAGTTCCAGATCAATATCAAGTTAAGCATGTAATCAGTTTAGGATACCCTGATGAAGAATCATTTATGGAACCTTATAAAGATTCATATAAATATTGGAAAAATCCTGACGGTACTATGCATGTACCAAAAAGAGATTTAGAAGATATTATTTTCAAAATTTTATAAAAAAATTAAAAAAAAACAAAAATCTAAAGCAAGTTTACTTCTCAACATCTCTTTTTCCGCCCCTAACGCCCCCATTCACGTTAAGAAGTATAAAAACTATTCGATAGTTTTAGAAGTATTACTTAATGACTCCTAGCCCCACCCTAGATTATGTTTTTGGTTGTTTGTAGAAAAAAGATCATAAATCTTTTTTTTTTAAACAATCTTCCCTAGGATATTTTATAATCTAACTCAAATTTAAGGTTTATTCCCCAGAATTGAGGACAAATCTTAATAATTGCATATTATGTCCTCAACATTGGAGAAAAATTATTAGTAACATTAAAAATGAGGTTCAGATTGTCGTTTTCATAAAGTAATTTTTCTTTTATATATAAAATACGATTTTTAATTACCAAAAATTTAAATAAGTTTACATTCTTCTATTTTTTACTGATTTAACAATAAGAATAAAAAAAGTTATTTGATATTCATAAAATGGCGAGTGTTTGATGGCTCGGTATTTAATATAACAATTTAAACTTAGTATAATATTAATATGACTCCTCAGAAAAGTATTACCAAAAATCCTGGCTCAAATAAAAATAGTTTTAACTTAAATTCTTTATCTATGAGAGAGTTTGAAGCCTTTCTGATTTTTTTAAAGCACGAAGGAGAAGAATTTAATGTTTTGAAAAAATTTATCGATTTGAGTTTTAATTATAAAAGTAGAACTAAGGCTTATGATTACATTAATAGCTTATGCAATAAAGGTTTAGCATACAAGAAAACGACTCTTGAAAAGGGAAAAAATGTAACGAGAATTTTTATAAGAAAAAAGATTAGAAAAGAATACGAAAAATTTATATTACCCACGATTGGAAATATAAAAGAATCGCTGAAAGATGTTTTCGAAGAATACATAGATGACCTTAAAGATGTGGAAAAAATACGCGAGAAATTTAGAACATACACTGAAACTGTTTTATTATCAATTAATAATTTATTAGCAAATGAGCGCGTAAAAAGCTTAAATAGTAAACAATTCCAAAAAAAACTTAATGAGACGATTTGGAAATATTTTAAGGCTGAAATGCTGAAGTACGAGATGTTTTCAAAATAAAAGAGAATAAAATATAAAATCTAACAAAAACTAATTTTAATGTAAATATTTAATTAGAAGACGGGAAAAAACTGGGAAAGGGGAAAAATTGTTACTTCAGACCGCTTTAACGGAAAGAATAATTACGGTTGTTTTATTCCAAATATGGCCAATTATATATGATTCTTTTTTTGCGTATAAATTAATGAAACGCGCAAAAAGTCGTTCAACAACAACTCTAAGTTTATTTTTTAGTTTTAATGCGCTTTCTTTGTTCTTAGGTTTTGCTTCAATTTTACTTCTAAATACCCCTTTTGCATATCTCTGCTATGTAATTGCTTTTTTTACCTTCATATTCGCTCATAGTTTTTTAATAATTTTAAGTTGGCTTATCGTAAATCTTGACAAGAAATTATTTTACAAGTATTATTTAGTGATTTTATTTTATGGAATCCTCTCAACTTATGTCTTCTGGATAGGAATATTTTTAGAAGGGATTAAATACGATTCTGGCACAGGTTGGGTACCTATTTTTAGCTGGTTATTTTTTCTTGTCAGTTGGAGCTATTTAATAATTTTTCTAATCGTTCCCGAAATAATTTTAGCCGTAAAGCTAAAAAATATATTTGAAGGTATACATCTAAAACGAAGAATTAAATTGTTTATTCTTAGCGTATTTATAGAACTTACTATTGCACTTCTCATGGTATTGTATAATACTGGAGCAGCCAATTCTGTTTTAAAAGTAATTAATTTATTTTTAATGCCACCATTAGCTTTGATAGCAGCTTATTGTATTTACAAGAGCTTTGGAAAAGGATTGGAGTAATTTGATTTGTAAACATTCAAAGTTCTATTTTATACTCTTTTGCTTAACTTAATTATCGATAAATAGTTTAAAAGGTGACTCCTAGCCCCGGGACCTAATAATAAGGTCAGAAACTATATAAGGGGAGAAGGGTGAAACGAGTGTGCATTCAAACACACTACCAAAAGACAAAAATCCAGGGTGGGGCAGGAGTCTTTTTTAGGTGTTTTATGTTATATTTTTTAATTTAAGATCCTATTTCTGTCGATTTTTCGATCTCCCTATGATTGTATTTATTATTGTTACTTACGATAATAAACTTTTGCGTTATTGAAATTGAATAATAATTTAAAATTTCTTTTATGAATAGTATCAGGATTTTTGAAGAACATTTAAAGCAATTTCAGTTGAAATTTTAGCTTCCTCAACGGTAACCATTCCAATTGTAGAGCAACATATATTATGCTCAGATATGTATTCATAAGCTTTAAGTGGCTCTAATTTACCTGCTGCTAAAGTTTTCATTCCTATAAAATAATGGTCTTTATGACTATTTACAATATTTTCTAACTTTTCTTGTGCTCCCATAAACATTCCTCGAGCGTTAAAGGGAATTAAAAAGGCTTTGACATAAGGAATATGTTCGAAAGCGTATTCTAAAGTAGAAACTGGGTTATGAGCGGCAATCCCGGGAATTATCCCTCTTGACTTAATGTCCTCTAATAACTTTATTAACTTATCATCCTTCTTATCCGAAATCATTCCGTGCGCGAAAATCAACTTAGCATCAAGTTTTGCAAGTTCTTCAATTAAAGGATCGGGTCCAGGAAAAGTAGAGCCTGTTATTATAAAATCGTCGTGGGTTTCTGCCATTATTCTGGCAGCTTCACCAACTTTACCCGCGGGTACTAATTCTATACCTCGCCCACCAGCTTCATAGCACGCTTCTAATATCTCTAATACTGCTTCTGTGTTATGCAAAAATTTTTTGCGGTAAATTCGGGCGTTTTTTCCAAATTGCGAAGCTCCTAAAAATGGTGAAGTCCCTGCTGAAACTAATGGGATTCGTTGACCTTCTATTTCATAAAAAATAATATATCCCCTTTAATTTGTTAGTTTTAAAAATTTATCAAATAATTTTAATGAATTATAAAAACTATAAAAAGGTACACATCCAAATTAAATTAAGTTAATTAAAGAAAAGCGTATAAAAATGACAGATCCAAATGCTATAAAAGATAATCCATTTAAAGATTTAGGTGAAATTCCCGAGAAGAAATACCACGATGAATACACTCTCGATTCAAAGTACATTACGGTTAGAGATGGTGTTAAAATTGCAGCAACAATCTGCCTTCCTAAGGGACTTTCTCCTGATGGAAAAATCCCTACTTTATTAACTCAAACGAGATATTGGAGAGCGATGGAATTGAGAATTCCATTTAGATGGCTTTTTGATAGTATGATAACAAACGCTCCAAACCCCGAAATTGTTACTAGTCGAGGCTATGCCCTCATTTATACTGATGTTAGAGGGACTGGGGCATCATTTGGTACAAGAATCATACCATTTTCCGAAGATGAAGTTAAAGATGGCTCTGATATAGTTGATTGGATTATAACTCAACCTTGGTCAGATGGAAATGTAGTTTCTAAGGGAATTTCATACACAGGGACTACGGCAGAATTATTTTCTGGAAATAATCATCGAGCAATAAAAGCAGTTATGCCCGGACACGGATATTGGGACCCGTATACTGATGTAGCCTTCCCAGGAGGCTGTTATGACCATGCTTTTATGCAGATGTGGTCTTTTCTAGGGAAAAATTTAGATTTAAACAGCCCTAAAGTTTTTTCGCAAATAATGCCAGAAGTCTGGTTATTTGTTAAAGGCGTAAAACCGGTAAGCTCTGATACGGATCTAAGATTATTAAAAGATGCTATAAATCAACATGAATCAAATCAATACGTATATGAACATACAGTAATTAGAGATTTTCGAGACGATAAGCTTCCTAATGGTACTCTTATTGACGATATTAGTATCTTTGCTCAAAAAGAAAAAATTGAAAGCTCAAAAGTTCCAATTTTGGCTTGGTGCTCATGGTACGATTCAGGGTATGGAGACGCAATTATTAATCGATTCATGAACTTAAGCAATCCTACAATCGCTATTTTAGGTGATTGGACTCATGGAGCTGGATTACCGGCAAACCATTTTTATCCTGAAAGAACAGTAGTAACTCCAACACCACGAGATAGAATTAATGCTTGGATCAATTTCTTCGATAAATGCGTATATGGCGATGGAATACAAGGAAAAATAATATATTATTACACCTTAGCGGAAGAGAAATGGAAGAAATCGAGAATTTGGCCACCAAAAGGGCACTCTTATCAAAAATGTTATTTTTCAGAAAACTTTTCTTTAACGAGTGAAGAACCAGCGACTGACGTTGGAGCTGATAACTATAAAATTAATTTTCGGGTCACGACTGGACGGAATAATAGATGGTGGGCACTATTAGGTTTGCCTATAACATACTATGATAGAAATAAAATTGATGAGAAACTCCTATGCTATACAAGCCAACCATTCAGATCTGATACAGAAATCACGGGACAAATAATTCTATGCCTATATATGGCGTCAACACACGAGGATGGGGCAATTTTTGCCTATTTTGAAGATGTAGATGAAAGTGGTAATGTTACTTACATAACTGATGGAGAGTTTAGATTGATTCATAGAAAAATTTTATCTACAGAACCGCCATATAAAATGTTAACCCCGTACCATAGCTATAAAAAAGTGGATTCTTCACCTCTTATTCCAGGAGAGATAACAGAGGTTAAGTTTGGTTTACACGCAACTTCAGTTCTTATTAAAAAAGGACATAGAATTAAAATAGCCATTGCTGGAGCAGATAAAGACACATTTATACGTTATCCTAAAGAAGGAAGACCAACAATTACTATTTCTCGAAATAGTAAATTTCCATCTTATATTAAACTTCCAATTATAACGAAGGAGTAAACTAACTCATTAAATAGGTGATAGAAAAAATGGAAGAAATTATACCAAGTTTAAAAGGTATGTTAAAAGATTCGATTGTTATAAAATCAGATGCAACCAGATTTGAAATAACTATAACAGTACTTAATGAAATTAAGGGTAATGTGGCAGATCCTGACGAAGTTTTAGTTATGCTAAAAATGTTTGGTGGGTTAAAGGAGGATGTCCCCATGGAAATAGATATCAATAACGAAACGCAGATTATCGAACTAAAATTTCAAACTGGAGAAGACTTTAAAAAAATCCAAAAAATTATGGAAACTATCTGGGATGATGCGGTGGATATGCTCAAACAAGCCTCACAAGGCGATTTTAGTCGCATTAAAAACGTTCCTAATATTGACGATTAGATTTAACTTCTTTTTTTATTTTTAAATCACTTCTGTTTCTGTATGTTTTTGTTTTAATAAAGAGAAGAAGTCGGATAAATCGATATTTCCTCCGCTAATTATTAGTCCAATTTTTTTACCTTTAATTAACGATGGTTCAATAGTGCCAGATAACAGTCCGGCTAAAGGAACTGCTCCCGAAGGTTCTACAACTAATTTCATGCGTTCCCAATAGAATTTCATTGCGTTGATAATTTGTTCTTCGGTAACCGTAATAATATCGTCGACGAACTTTTGGATAATAGGAAATGTTTTTTCACCTACTGAAGTTCTCAATCCATCAGCAATAGTATTTGGGTTTTCTACGGGTACCCTTTTTCCTAATTGAAACGATCTGAATGTATCGTCAGCGTTTTTAGGTTCTACACCAATGATTTTAATTCTAGGTTTTAACCCTTTAGCTGCTATAGAGCACCCACTAATTAGTCCACCCCCCCCAACAGGGACAAGTAATACGTCTATATCTTTATAATTGATGATAAATTCATAAGCAGTAGTTCCCGCCCCAAAAATTACGTTATAGTCGTCGAAAGGGTGAATTAGCCTATATCCGTTCTCTTCTATTAATTCAGCGGAGATTTTATCCCGATCACCCGGCTGGTTCCCACATAAAACGACTTCAGCCCCATAACCTCGTGTAGCAGCTATTTTAGCTGGTGTCGCATTATTGGGCATGACAATTGTAGCTTTAACGCGTAAAATTTTAGCTACTAAGGCAACCGCTTGAGCAAAGTTTCCTGATGAGTGAGCAATAAGTCCTCTCTTCCTTTCTTGCGCAGGTATGTGACTTATACCATTCCAAGCCCCCCTGAATTTAAATGAACCTGTTCGTTGAAAATTTTCACATTTTACTATTACTCGTTTAGCATCCGTTAACGAATCTAAAGTTCTGCTAGTCATCAATGGCGTTCGGTTTACAACATGGGACACTATTTTTTCAGCAAGTTTTATGTTTTTAAATATTTTAATCAACCTCTTAATCGTCGTTTATAAATCTATTGTCCAATTTTGAGCGTTTATTTGTTTTTATTTGTTAGTAATAATAAATATGTGTAATCTTAAAAAAAATGCTTAAATTTTGAATGTTTGAAGTTAAGTATAAGTTTAAATAATAAAAAAAACAACACAATACTTATGCCATTTGTAGAACTTGATAAGGGTCATAAAATTTTCTATATAGATAAAGGCAAAGGGAAGAACTTAATTTTCATTCACGGCTTTTTAGGTTCTTCTTGGTTATACCAAGCCCAGATCGATCACTTCTCTAGTAAATACCGCACGATAGCAATAGATCATTTAGGACACGGTAAAAGCGATAAGCCTGAATCTGAAACCTATGAATTATCAGATTTAGCCGAATATTTAGAGGAAACGCTTTCAAAAATAATTGGTGACGAGAAAATAATCCTAATTGGACATTCAATGGGAGGAATGATAAGCTTAATTTACGCTACAAGTCCTAAATTCGCGAGGAGGTTAGAAGGGCTAATCTTGATGGCTACTGCCCCTAAATTAAATAATCCCGGTTTAGTGCAATATGTTAAAGATTTGAAATCGGGCGAGATGTCCCTTAAGGATAGGGAAACTTTAGAAACTGTTTTTGTAGGTCTCTGCTTTCAACGAAAAGCTCGGAAAGAACAAACAGAATTAATAAAGGAATTTGTTAATTTAACGCTCCTAAACGAGGAATATGTAGGTCTGCGAACGATGGAATCAATAGTTAATAACTTTGACGTTGAAGATAAGCTAAAAGACATAAGCGTTCCAACTCTAATTCTTTCTGGCGATAAAGACTTATTTATTCTTCCCGAAGAATCGAAATCTATGAATGAAAAGATTCCTAACTCTAATTTAGTAATTCTTACTCCTAAAATCGGTCATATGATTCAATACGAAGCCTATGAAGATTATACAAAAGCAATTGAAGACTTTTTAAAAACCGTTTAAAAGAATCTACTAATATTTTTTTTTAATTTTAAAAGTAGAAAAAGTTTATTTTTCCAATATAATAGTGTCTCCTATAGCGAATCTAACCAAAGCATTTTCGTCTAATTTTACACCCCATCCAGGTCCCTCAGGAACTTTTGCCATTCCATTATTATAATCTATAGGCTTTAAAATAAGATCATCTACTAACATTTCTTGTCCAAATAATTCTGTCGCGTAATCAATAAACGGATATTTTGCTGTTGCAAAGTGGATATGCATCGCTGAGGCAATTCCTAAAGGTTGGTTATGTAAAACAACGCCTAAACCACGCATCTTTGCGTAATCCAAGGCTTTTAGGGCTTTAGTAACTCCTCCTGGACGATCAGAGTTTAACCCTAAAACTCTTACTGCTTTTAATTCTACTAGTGTAATAAAATCTTTTAACGAAAAAAATCCCTCGTGAGACATTAAAGGGACATTAACTCGACTTTGAACGTAAGCCATTCCTAAATAGTCCGAAGCATTCACTGGTTCTTCGGCGAAGTCAATACCATAAGGTTCAATGGCTTTTATGGCTCGAACGGCCATTGAGGGGCTATAAGCTTGATTGTAATCTACACGTAAATTAATCTTGTTCTCAAAAATTTTCCTTATTGCTTGTAAGATTTTTACATCGTCTTCAACGCTTCTTCCGAGCTTTAGTCTAAAATTTCTAAACCCTTTTTTGTAATAGGTTCTTACAAGTCCTTTCATTAACATTGGGTCTCCTAAAGGTATAAGCGCCGCTAAAGGAATCTTGTCTACGAATTTTCCCCCCATGTAATAACACGCAGGTAAATCAGTTATATGGCCCATTAAATCGTAGCAAGCCATATCGATCATTCCTTTAGCTGCTTCGTTACGCGCTAAATTTACATCCATTCGATAATTTATCTTTTCGATATTGAATGGGTTTTCACCTAAAATATATTTCCCTAAACAATTTTTTATTGCATCAATAATCTGGTTGGGCGATACGCCCGTCTCT
>DAOUUT010000092.1 GCA_030668025.1 Promethearchaeota archaeon | reverse complement strand
TCATATTATAGACCGCATCGTAGATACTCTCGGTTCGGCTATCGACCATGGTATTGGCACGCGTGGTATAATCCTTGGTGGTCAGGACGTTGGTATAGGCCGTGGTATTATTCCCCCGGGTATGTTGGAGGAGGTATTACTATTGCCATCGTTTTAGGATTAATAATGTTGCCCCTATTTGGTATTGCTCTATTGTTTCCTTTTAGTACTGCAAATTCAGATGGCTACGTAACTTATCGTTCTACTGAAACCCTTAACTTCAACGAATATTGGTACGAATACGAGTACATCGAATCGGAAAATGATATTACCTACTCTGTGCAATCTTCTCCGAGTCTAATCAGTTTTGCAATATGGGATCAACCATTTGAGTCTTTACCAACTACGACGAAAGTAGGTAGCGATAGCGATCAGCTTTCTCTGCCGAATAACCGTTACGAGTATATATCGTATTTTCTAAAACCAGGTTCTTCGATTGATTTCAATTTCAATGCGTCAAGTCAGATTGATTTCTTTATTGCGGACGGATACGATTTTTACGAGTGGAATCAAGGAGGTAGTCCATCCTTTTACGTATTTGAAGATAATGTGGACCAAGGTAGCGGGGATTATTCCGTTTTGGAAGCAAAAGATTATTATCTCGTTTGGTATAACGAAGGTATCTCTGAAGTTAGTGTTACCATTACAATTGATTACTCCGCTACTAATGTAGTAGATCTAACGGCAGCAGATTATTATGTTGAAGGTGTAGATTCAATATCTCAAGATACTTTTACAGTTCCGAACGATGGAGATTGGTATTTTTTCGTTTACTTTGACCCCATGATATCTCCAGAAGAAACTACGAGTATTACTTTTGATGTATCGTACGACACCAGTGTTACTTCTACTGATAGGTGGGTAAGTATTCAACCGATTTTGATTACAATTATAGTGGTTGCTGGTATCGTGGTTGTTGCCGCACTTATTGCTCGAAGTGGACAAAAGAAATTAAAATCGAAACCATCATCTAAAGCAATTCCTGCAAAAGAGCCTGTAAAAGCAGCCAAATCGTCAACTTCTAACTGCATCCGCTGTGGTTCTGTGGTTCGGAAAGATGCTCACTTCTGCCCGAGCTGTGGAGGCAAAATTGAAGGTAGAAGTATTGGAACACCTTCAAAAGTTACCCCAGCAAATTCTAAATCGTGTTCTTTATGTAGCAGTAAACTATCAACGAGTGACAAATTCTGTAAATGGTGTGGGACTGAGGTAGAGTCGTAAATTCTTAAATTCTCAAAAATCAAAACCAAAATTCTTATATTTTTACATCTTTTTTTTTAATTTTTTTCACTTGTAGTATTGTAATTGCCGTAATTTATTTACAAAATAAACAAAATAAAATCTGCGTTATTTTAGATACAAAACTGATGCAAGAAAGGTTTTTGAATGAGAATGGTGTTAATCCATTAAAAAACAAGAAATTTATTAAAAAATATAAAATTTTGCTGTTAAAAAATGCAAAAGAGAATGATATAGATATTGTATATAAACCATCATTTATCCATACTCTTGAAACTTATTGTTTGTTATGTTATTTTGGGATAGTACCGATGTTAATATTTTTTGTATTTTCCACCATTTATCTGTCCTCAACCCATACTATAGTGATAATCTTGCTGTTTATTATCGGTTTAATTTTTTTTCTCGTTATGGCAGAAAAGAGATCGATTGGCCAAATATACAAATATCTTGATTCGGAAATAAAGCAAATCCTATTTGAAGAGGAAAGCGGTTATAAACCTATAGTCAAGGGAAGGTTTACTTTTAAATATAAGGCTTGGTTAATGTTAAACGAGAAGAAAATGGGAAATTAATTATTTTGAAATTAGTAAGGACTAATTTATTTGATACGCGTGATTAATTAATTTAAAATAATAGAAAAAAGCAGTAAACACTTTTATAAAGTTAAATATAATGAATCCCCTTAAAAAAGATTTAACTGAGCTAATAAAGAAAAAAGTTTATTTCTTTGATTTAGACGGTACAATATATATAGGAAACCAATTATTCGAGGGTGTTATAGAATTAATTGATATTTTGAAAAGTAAAGGTAAAAAATTCTTTTTTCTTTCGAATAATTCAAGTAAATCTACTTCAGATTATATTAAAAAGTTAAACGATTTAAACCTAAACGTAACCCGTGAAAATTTAATACTATCTCAACACCCGACCATAGATTATCTAAAAAAGAAAAATTACGAAAAAATCTTTCTATTAGGTACAGAATCTCTAAAAAGAGAATTTCGCCAAGAAGGTTTTGTTTTAACTGAAACCGATCCTGAAATCGTCGTTCTCGCTTTTGACCAAGAATTGACATATGATCGGTTAGTAAAAGCTTCATACTTACTTCAGAACAACATACCTTATATTGCTACGCATTTAGACAACAGATGCCCAACTAAAAATGGATATATTCCCGATGCTGGAGGAATAGCTGCTCTTCTATATAAAACAACAGAAAGAATGCCAAAAGTTTTTGGAAAACCGAATAAGGAAATGCTTCTATTCAAACTTGAGGAACTTGGGATACATCCTAAAGATGCAGCAATGTTTGGAGATAGGTTATATACTGACATAAAAATGGGAATAGCTGTCGGTGTGACAACTTGTTGCGTATTATCTGGAGAAGCAACATTAGAGACGATCGAAGAAAGTAGTACTTCTAAGCCAAATTTTATAATCGAAGGAATTTGGAATTTTTTAGAAGCTATAAAATAACCGTTTACGGTTTAAGATAATCCACAATCTACTTATATCGAAAATTTTATTTTTAAAGGGAAATTAATATATCAAAAGCAGTATTTTTAAAATTTGCGGAATAAAGTAAAAATAAATTTTATAGTTTTAACGAAAATTAGGTACAATTAAATGACAACTACAGAAAAACCTAAGTATGTTTATGATTTTAGCGAAGGTAGAAAAGAATTAAAGAATCTCCTTGGTGGAAAAGGGGCAAATCTCGGAGAAATGACCAATTTAGGGTTAAATATCCCTCCTGGATTTACGCTAACAACAGAAGCTTGCCTAATTTACTTCAAAAGTCCTAAAGAATTGATGGGTGTGATCGAACCTATGGTGTTAGACCACCTAAAACATCTCGAAGAGATCTCCAAGAAAAAATTCGGAGATAAAAAAAATCCTTTATTAGTAAGCGTAAGAAGTGGCGCACCTCAATCCATGCCAGGTATGATGGATACTGTTTTAAATCTAGGGCTTAACGACGAAAGCGTGTTAGGTATGGCAGAACAAGTGGAGAATCCCCGATTTGCTTACGACTCATACCGAAGGTTTATTCAAATGTTCGGCGATGTTGTTATGGGCATCGGCGACGAGAAATTTGAAAGAATTTTGGATAAATATAAGCGGAAGATTTCACGAACTGCTCAAGATACAGACTTAATTGTAACAGATCTTCAAAAGGTTATTGCAGATTATAAAGCTCTTTACGAAAAAGAAATTGGCTCACCATTTCCCCAGGATCCTTTTAAACAATTATTTTTATCTATAGAAGCTGTTTTTAAATCTTGGAATAATAAGAGAGCTATTACTTACAGGAGGATATCCAATATCCCTAATTTTGGAACCGCAGTTAACATACAAGCTATGGTTTTTGGGAATAAAGGATCTAACTCCGGTACTGGCGTAGCTTTTACGCGAGACCCTTCTAATGGAGATAATATAATATTTGGGGAATACTTAACTAACGCTCAAGGAGAAGATGTTGTTGCGGGAATTCGAACTCCAAAAAAGCTTGATGAAATGGACAAAGAATTCCCTGAAATATACAAAGAATTGAAGAGTACGATGGTTAAGCTCGAAAATCATTATAGAGATATGCAAGATATCGAGTTTACGATCGAAGATGGAAAGTTATTCATTTTACAGACTCGAAATGGTAAGCGCACTCCATCTGCAGCAGTTAAAATCGCTGTAGATATGGTTAAAGAAGGTTTAATAGATAAAGAAAAAGCAATAATGAGCATTGATCCGGATAAAATATCTAAGCTTTTATTTAAAAGTATAGATGAGGGTGCAATCGTACATGTTTTAGCAAAAGGTATTAACGCTTCACCAGGCGCAGTTTCGGGAATTGCGATATTTGACTCAGATAGGGCCGAAGAATTAGCTAATTCTGGAGAAGAAGAGATTATATTAGTTCGACCTCAAACTAAGCCTGAGGATGTCCATGGATTATACGCGTCTAGCGGTGTATTGACTCAGTTTGGGGGAAAAACCTCTCATGCAGCTGTTGTTGCGAGAGGAATGGGTAAACCTGCTGTTGTTGGCGCTCAAGATATCGAGATCGACGAGGAAAATAAGGAATTTAGAATAGCTGGGACGGTTATTGAAGAAGGAGATTACATAACGATTGATGGCACGACAGGACGCGTCATAGAGGGAAAAGTTCCTTTGATCGAACCCGAAATTAAAGGAGAATTTTTAGAATTACTTAAAATAGCAGACGAAATTAGGACTATGGGAGTACGAGCAAACGCAGATACCACTGAAGACTCTAATAAAGCCATAGAATTCGGTGCTGAGGGTATTGGATTATGTAGAACAGAGCACATGTTCATGGCACAAGAAAGGTTACCCGTTGTGCAAAAAATGATAATGGCACAAACAAAAGAAGAACGTCAAGACGCCCTAAATAAGATTTTACCAATGCAAAAAGGAGATTTCTTAGAGATTTTTAAAATAATGGAGGGAAAACCAGTGACCATTAGATTATTAGATCCTCCACTACACGAGTTCTTGCCTGAATTATCCACAGTGTTACTGGAGCGTCAAGAACTACAAATGACGAATTCTTTGTCAAAAAGTTTATTAGAGATTAGTCCACTTGACGAGGAACTTAAAAGGAAGAATAAAGTCATCAGATTGATTAGATCTCTTTCTGAGGAGAATCCGATGATGGGGCTAAGAGGTTGCCGACTTGGGATTGTTTGGCCTGAGATAAACGAGATGCAAGTAAGGGCTATATTTCAAGCTGCTTGCGAACTTAAACTAAAAGGAGTTAATGTTATACCCGAAGTAATGATTCCTCTTATTAGTATGATTTCAGAACTAAAATTTGTCAAAGCTCAATTGCTTGAAATAGCAGAAGAAACTATTGAAGATTACGGCGTAGAGTTAGATTACAAGTTTGGTACGATGATCGAAATTCCGAGAGCAGCTTTAACTGCCGACGAAATTGCTATGGAAGCCGAGTTTTTCTCTTTTGGTACTAACGATTTAACTCAAATGACCTTTGGATTTAGTCGAGACGACGCTGAAGGAAAATTCATTCCGGTATATTTAAGTAAAGAAATTTTAGAACGAAATCCTTTTGAATTCTTAGATCAAGAAGGCGTAGGCAAATTAATGAAAATAGCTATTGAGTTAGGCAGAAAAACTAGACCTGACTTAAAGCTAGGGATATGTGGTGAACATGGAGGCGAGCCGAGCTCAATTAAGTTTGCTCATTCAATAGGTTTGGATTATGTGTCGTGTTCTCCATTTAGAATTCCCGTCGCAAAAATTGCGGCTGCCCAAGCAGAGATTGAACAAAAGAAAAAATAAACTTTTTTCTACTATTAGATTACATTTCTTTTAATTCTATTTCTATTTTCAATTTCTTTAAAAATTAAACTGATAACATAATTTTAAGCAAATGTTCCTTGAACAACCATAGCCTAAAGGTTATGGATTCGTAGGTTAGACTTTCAACACTACCGGATGGTTCAAGCATCCTCTATCCCCTATCCCGAAGGATTTAGGGACTCCTTTTTGTAGAATGTTTCTTGAAGCGTTCACATCGGCGTTTAGAACAACTCCGCAATCTTTACAAATGTATAGTCCACGATACTTGCGATTTGACTTGCGTACGACTCCACACGAAGAGCACGTTTGCGAAGTGTACTCTTCGCCGGTTCTAATTACTTGAATTCCGACCATCTCAGATTTATATTCAATTTGTTGAACAAGTTTTAAAAACGGCGCGGAAACAAAGTTCTGGTTGTTTCTTTTCCCTATCTTAATTTTCTGCTTCCACCCTTCGTTATATCCGATAACGATCGTTCCGATATCGTTAGAGATGCAGTGATTGACTACTTTTCGGGAAGTCTTGTGAAAGAAATCCCTCATTTTATTGTTTCGCTTTCGATGGAACTTCAAGATGCGTCCCGTGACATCTGTGTCGTTACACTTTTTCCCCATGGACTTGTATTTTGACAGTTGCTTGTTGTAGAATTGATTGATCGACTTTACAACACCGCCCTTGATAATCAATGGCTTGTTTCCAATGTTATCTGACGCAGTTACGATATTGTTAAGTCCTAGATCGATTCCTAAAGCGTTATTCTCGTTCAAGTGCAAGTTTTTTGGCTCGTAATCGTAGATTAATTCAATATTGTATCGATCTCCGAAAGGAACGATGCGAACGCCTTTCACGCTTTTTAACGCTGTTTTTATTTTAGGAAAACCTAAGTTCTCCATCTTTTGCGTGAGAAGTACGTGTCCATCCTTTAGCCTACATTGTAAGGAAGTGAAATAGACTAAATTATGGGCGGTCTCACGCTTGTAACGAGGAAGTTTTGGCAATCCCTTAAATTTAGACCGTTCGCTTTTCCAAACTTTGATTGCTTTAAAGAAACTCTTGAAATTTCTATCTACTTGTCTTAGGACTTGCTGTGGCGGATGAGATCCGCACGATTCTTGTAGTTTTCTATAAGATTCGTGAGTTTTTAGCAATTTCCACAACTCGTTATATCGAATCCAATGACGGTCATTGAAGAATCGTTGTCGCACGGTATATGTCGCCACATTAAACAAGTTTTTTGAAAGAAAAGTTATCTCATCCAAGAGATTTGATCGTTTGAATTGAACTTGTTGAACGAGTTGCATTAATTATAACGTGGAGTATTTCGTATTTAAAGAAAGAGGGGTATAATTTTTTCTGATTAGGGCAAAATTCATCATAGTCCTAAAGGGATGAGTTTTCTTTTGCGAAAGTGATAAAAAAGTATATTTTTTGCTTACTAAAATATAAAAATAATTATCCTTTATTGTGATCAAAAGAATTTTGAAAAAACGAATTATATTTCTTTTGAACAATGTCTGATTCTAATTGGGATAAAGTAGAATTTCAAGATTTTATAAATAAGTATAGCAAGAAAATTATCGTTGATAACGCGCCTGTTATATTATATACAAAGAAGGATAAGGAACACGAAGCGTATAACTCGTTAATAGCATTTTTCTTTATAATTGGCGGGTTGTTTATTTTTATTGCTCTATCAATAATTTTTAGGTTTATAGAGTTTAGTTTAGTTATATTTATCATAGTAATCGTCGTCGCAACTGCCGTTGATATTGCTTTAATGATTATTTACCTCCGCTCTCATGTACAGATTAAACCTATAGAGAATTGGATGGAAGTTTATAAAGGAAGAACTCAGGGTGATATAGTTTTTTATTGTTTTGCTTATTATCCTGTGTTTTCGGGAAAATGTCACCCAAATAGAGCAAAAAATATATTATACAAATTATTTCAAGAAGAACTACTAAAAAGTAAGGTAGACATCACCCAAATTGAAGTTTATTTACGGATTTACTTAAATGATCCCGATAAATATGAATTAATTGGCTATTATTTTCAATATGCTGAAGGAACTCCATTCAATAACGAAAAAATTGATAGAAATTCATGGAAATTTTTCCCTTACGATAAAACTACAGATGATAATTTTCTTGCGATTGCTAATTGGGACCACCAATATGAATGGCGAGACGATTTAGAATTAGATTATGACAAACTACATAATTACACCCCTTGGATTATCCAAAAGTGGGACGATTATAGTTTAAAACCCCTGACTCAGGCTTTTAAAAACGAGGTTAAATGGGATTTAAGAGGTTTAGAATCCGTCCCTAAATTAAAACCTTGGGAGCCTAACTTTGAGACTACTACTTACGATAATTTTAAAGCATATAAGGATATTCAGCTAATGAACGACGCTATTGAAAGAATAATTGGTAAGGATAAAATAGAAAAGTTAAAAGATATAAAGAATTATATATTAGAATTTAAAGCCTATTTAAGAGATTTAGATTTTTAAACATCTTTTTATTGTTTTTATAGATATTTAGATATTCTGTAAAGAGTTTCTCGTAAATCTTTTTATTATTGGAATTAGGCTGAAATTTATTTTTTATTTTTACAAGTGAATTAGCTTCTGAAAAATTTTTTAATACGCCTGATCCTACCAAACCGATTATGGCTGAACCCCTTACTGCTACTAAATTTGGATTCTCCATTTGATTGATATTTCTCTCTAAAACATCGGATATTATTTGACACCATACATTTGATTTCGCACCACCGCCAATTATATTTATGCTTTCACATTTTCCTATTAGCTTTTCTATGTATGTTAAAGCCCATTTTATATTAAAAGCTACGCCTTCGTATACTGCTCTTAATAGATTTGATCTTTCATGATATAATCCAAGATTATAAAATCCGCCTCTAACATTTGGATTATTTAAGGGACTTCTTTCTCCAAGCATCCATGGTGTAAAAATAAGATTTTCTGAGCCAACTTTTGCTTTTTCTACAATTTCATCTAGATATTGATAAATTTTTTCTGGGTTATCTTTATCTCTTTCCACCTCATCTTTAAACATTTGATTGAGAATCCAATCAAGACAAGCAGTACCAGTTTCTTGTTTTGAGATACAAAGATAGTTATTTTCAACAGAACTAATTGGACCTGTGTAATGTATAAGATCTTTCGCCCTATCAGAAGTGTGTGCGGCAACCCAATCCGAAGTACCAAGACATATTATAATTTGTTTGCTTAAAGCGCCTGAACCTATAGCGGAAGAGATTAGATCACCTGAACCTACGAAAATAGGGATACTAGATCTTAAACCAAGCTCTTGGGCAGCTTGATTTGTTAATTCTCCTGCAATTTCGGTTGATTTTTTTATATTAGGTAGCTTTTCCTTATCAATTTTAAATTTTTTTAATATTTTATCAGACCAATCAAATATATTAGGATCAGTGTTCATTAACCATGAAGTGTGCCCCAAATCTCTTGAAGTTACAGCAATATTAGTACATTTATAAATTATATAATCTTTAACGCTTAAGAATTTAAATGTTCTTTTATATATCTCCGGCTCATTTTCCTTTATCCATAGAATGTGAGAAATCGGATCCTTTCCATTAATTCCTGGGGCACCAGCTGTAGTTTTAAGAAACATTAATAATTTTTTCAAACCTATTCCAGAAATTTTAATTAGTCCTTTTGTGTGTTTACGTATTGTTTCTGCTGCTCTAGTATCAAGCCAATTGATGCAATTCATTAACGAATTTCCTTCAGAATCTATAGGAACCGTACAATTCATCTGACAATCTAAGATTATACCCAAAATATCCTCGGAATTTATATTGTTTTTTTGAATTAAATTGGATGTAGTTTTAATAAAAGATTTCCAATAATCTCCCGGATCTTGCTCTACCCAACCTTGTTTTGGATAATAAAGGGGATAATCGACGCTAGTTTGATATAAGAGATTTAATCTTAAATCATAAAGGGCAGCCTTATTACTTGTTGTTCCTAAATCATAAGCTAAAATATATTTACCTTTCAAGATAGTTCATTTCGTTTAAAATTGTTTAAAAATACAAGGGTTATATAATAAATAGATATGTAAATTTTATAAGTATTTAGTACATAATCATTATAATCCAACTCAATTGTATGATAAAAAAAAGTAAAAGGAGAAATTATATTGGAATCATTACAGACAGTTAAAATTCTTAAAATCGAAACAAACAAGATCTTTTACGATAAAAAGACTGAGATTTTATCTATCTATATTTTTGATTTTATCTTTATTGGAAATTATAAGAAGTCTACAAAGATTAGTAAAATTTTAGATGATATCTACAGATCGCTAGGAGAGACACAGTTAAACCGAGAAGATGTTTCTTTCGTTGATTTCATTACATCTAACACTATAGCTGAGAAAACTACATTAAAAAATTTAAATTTATTCTCCAAAAAAGAAAAAGAAATAAAAGAAGAAGCTGTTAAGAAGGACGAAATAAGCGTTGATTACGGGAAAAAATTAGAAGATAAAAAATTAAGCAGAGAGCGTGAAAAACAATTTCAAGTTCAGGAAAAAAAAGAGCGCTCTACATTTGCTCCCAAAGCTAAAAAGAAAGCTAGAGCAAAAGAAGCAGAACCTGTAATGTATAAATTTGCTGAGGAAGCTGAAGAGGAGGATATGATTTTAGAGGAACCTCAATCATTTGACGACGAAGCACCATCAGAAGCGTTAAAATCTGCTCCTGGCCCCCCACCAAAACTTTCACGGGCACCTTCATCGGCACCACCTAGTGGAGGTGGACCTCCGGGTAGTGCGCCTAAAGCTGTTAGAGACGAAATAATGGAACTTGAAAAGGTACGCGAAATACGAGCATCTCCAAGGAGGATAGAAGAAGCCCCAGCAGAGCCAAAAACAACCGTTTATGAAATTAATATGGGGCTTCAATATTATTCTGTTATGATGGAACAATCTAGCTATCTGTTTTACGTTTATTTCTCTCACAAGGAATTGAAGATCGTTGATGAGGAAGGAAAGACCGTTTTCGAAACCTCATTTAGAATAGAGACAACGAAAAAAGAACCGCCGATAGTGGATTTAAAAGTTGAGGGAGAGGGATTTGAAGTTCACCCATTACACGGTAAAGTAGAAATTAAAAAAAAAGCAATAAACCCTCCGGTAATGATCTTCTCGGTACTTCCAACAAAAAAGAAAAAAAGAACTAAAGAAGATAAAAAAGAAGGAGAAAGACGATATTTACACGTATATATCGAATACGAGAAAGAAACAATAAACCATTCTGTATTATCGATAATCGTTCAACCAAAACACTTTCACTTAGATATTGGACCGTTTCATTTAGATATAAGTAAAAAAGCAGCTATGATTGTTTCTATTATTTCTGTAATAATCTCATTAGGCTCTTTGATTTATACTATTTTTTCTATAGATCCCTCGTCAACTTTAGTTGATATTATGGGTAATTTTGCTCCGGGATTAGGCTCAATTATCTTTATAGGAATATTTCTTTTCACTCTTTTTAAAGAAGGGCTTTATCCGCTTAAAGAGAAGGTAAGTTATTTCCTTAATTTCGACAAAACGGGAATGCTAATAAAATAGTACATCCTTAACTTATTGAATTTTTTTTATTTTTTTTTATATATTCCCAAAAATCTTTCTTTAACTCACTTAGTTCCTTTTCTCTTAATTTTATAAAATATAGAGGTCTTCTAACAATTTCGGGATAACCTTTAATCTCCAAAACCTTAATTAAACCCGCTTTTTCAGCATTATTAGCCATGTATTCGCTCATTATACTAACATAATTTGATTCGCTTACTGCTGAAATAATAGAATCGTTATCGTTTAATTCTAATTTAATATTCAACTTGTTATATTCTGAAAATTGGTGTTCAAAGGTGTCCCTCATTCCTGAACCTTTTTCGCGCCACACAAAAGGATATTTAAGGAGATCAGCAAAAATTATTATATTCTTCCCGTTTTCTAATAGTTCATGGTTAGGAGAACAGATAAATTTAAATTCATCCTCTCCAATTTTGATGGAGTCAAAATCGTTTTCATTGTAATTTATAAAACTACCAATACCAGCAAAATCTGCCAACCCTTTAGCTACATTTTCAATTGATTTTTCTGAATTACTAATTTTAACTTTGAAATTTACGTTAGGATTCTTGTTTCTGAATTTCGCGATATATCTCGGTAAGATATGAGAGCCTGGAATCGTTGATGCTGAAATCACGATATCTTCAAATTTATGTTTACTGTATTTTGTTAAAGCCTCTTCACAAGAATCGTATAGCTTTACAATCTTTTGTGAGTAATCCAACAAAATTCTCCCAGCTTCAGTTATTTCAAACTTCTTGGTCGTCCTATCTATTAAAACGACTCCAAATTTTTTTTCCAATAGTGAAATTTGATGAGATAACGTACTTTGAGAAATTGGAATGTCTTTTACTAATTCTGAAAAGCTTTTATATTTAGTTAGTTTAACGAAGTTTCTTAGATATTCAATATTCATGCTTGCACCGCGCTTTTTTTTATTCTTTATTTAAGGAAATTACAAATATTTTCTATAATATAAAACTTCGGCATAATTAATTAATTTATCGATATTATGAATAATTTATTACGAAAAAATTAATAAATATTTTTTAATTTCCTATACTATAATTAATCATCTT
>DAOUUT010000058.1 GCA_030668025.1 Promethearchaeota archaeon | reverse complement strand
AATATGTGTTACTACTAAAAGAAGTTAACGCCGAAAGAATCCCTCCCGATAGCGTCATAGAATACATCGACGAAACTCCCGAACTAATTGAACCCGAATTAATAGAGTTATTACTTCCGAAAGTCCAAGAATATTTTAGTACTTATGAGAACAAAAGTAAGGAAGAATTAGAAGAAGATACTTTTACATTATTTCAAATTGTATCTGACCCAAAAAAATATAACATACTTTCAGAATTAAGGCACGGGCTAATAGCTAGCGATAAGCTACCAAAGTTAGTCTCCAAGTCGACTTTAGACCATTTAAATTCTTCGTTAAATTTTCTAAAAAAACATGATATTGTTGAAGAATTGAAGTTTAAAACCGAGAGTTACATCTTTTTAAAAGCAAACATCCAAATAACTACCGCATTCCCTGGATATTTAAGAAAATCTTTATCGAAAGAATCTAAACCCGTCATAGCAAAAAAGCAAAAACCAAAAGGGAAATAACATGAGTAAAGTCGATGATTCTCTCAAAGATATAAAGTACTTACTAGGGAATATGGGTATGGACATCTTTTTTGCAATCGATAATGGAGCAAAAGATTACGAGACTATAAAAATTTTTTCTGGACTTCCAATGGCTTGCGTTAAGGGACGATTACCAGTTCTCCTCGATCTCCTACTCGTTGCAAAAAACGATGATGGCTACTTTTTAACTAATAAAGGATTAAATTTTAAAGCTCAGATCGAAAATAACCCTTAAATAAGATTTAGATTTCAGATTGGGGCGACAACGTCATCGCTAGAGCTTAGCTCTTATCAATTGTCATAAGTTCATCATTAATCTAAATTCTTACTTTTATTAAGGTCGTTATCAGTTAAAATTTTTGTTCTATGGTACTTTTTTTCATAGTAGCCAGGCGCCTTTAAACCACCACACTCGTTTACTAATTTCTGTAAACCCCCCTCTTCTTTTATCCGATTTTTTAAAACATTGTATTCTTGGAGGGCTAACTCTTTTCTTTCTAAAAGATAATCTAAAATAGCAAACGCTTCCTCGTTTTCCTTACAACGCCTAATGAAATCGATTGCACCAAGATCCCGTAAGTCCTCGCAATAATCGTTGACCTGAACTAAATTTGGCCCCTCATCGCATCGTTCAAACTCGTAATCGACAGTCTTAATCTTTAAAGATTTACTCTTTTCAGATAATTCACGCATTAGTCTAGGAAATTTGTGCTCTAGTTCTGTTTTGTCGTACGACATTTTCAAACCATTCTCATTAATAACATCTATATTCTTCTCTAAGTTTTTAAGCCCCTTCTCTATTTCCTTTTCTTCTTTTCCCTTTTCACCGTTTTTGTTTTTTCCCGTTTTCTCCATTTGAAAATCGATTTCCTGTAGTAATAAATTCTATAAGAGTTTGTTAATAATAAAAATCCAAATAAAATTATAAAAATATCTGTTAACAAAAATAGGAAAAGATTAACTTACGCGCCATTCGAAATGGAATCTATAGACGCTAAACTTAAATTTTATCAATTATAGATAATATATTAAAGATTAAACTAAATTTAATAACTACAGATATAAGATGTGAAAATTTTAATTATTATTGCCAATTCAAAAAGCCAACAAAATAACAAAATTAATTAATTTTACATAATTTCAATATTTATTAATATTAGATTGCTATTGGAGATTACCTAAATTGACTAAATCGGGATATAGTTATGTAAAAGAAACGTTCGAAAAACACGAAACTGGATATCAAACAAATCATTGGGAAAGAGGAATCAAATACAGAAAGGGAAAGTCTGTCGAACGGGTTGAAAGACCGACTAAATTGCATAGGGCACGAACCCTTGGCTATAAAGCTAAACAAGGCTATATCGTTGTTCGAGCGAGAATCAGAAAAGGAGGAATGCACAAGGTTCGGCCGAAACGAGGTAGGAAGCCTCGCGCGATGGGTGTCTCTAAATATACTACCGGTAAAAATTTACAATGGGTCGCTGAAGAACGCGTACAACGTAAATATCCCAATATGGAAGTCCTCAATAGCTATAAAGTATATGCCGACGGTCGAAGTTGGTATTACGAGGTTATACTTGTAGATCCATCGCATCCTGTAATAAAGGCAGACCCAAAAATTAATTGGATTTGCGAAGCACCTCATAAAAGGAGAGTTTCCCGGGGTTTGACCTCTTCGGGAAGAAAAGCTCGAGGGTTACATAAAAAAGGATGGGGGTCTGAAAAGACACGCCCAAGCTTAGGCGCAAATAAAGGTCGTGGTAAATAAATAGGTTTTTATCAAAATTTAACCTTCTTTCTCAGTAAACATAACAAGGAAATTCTTTTTAATCCATGGTTATTACTCTCGTGGAATGCTTATTAAAAAATTCTAATTTTCATTTATAAACTTTAATAATTATTGGAAATTTAGATATTTTGATTAACTTTTTAGAGACGAAATTTATGTTTGAAACAAAATTTTTACGTTTAATATTTCACATAGACAAACATATTAAGGGATATGTAGATTTTTATATTGGTCCTAAAAAATTACATAAAATCGTTGATAACGAGGTTATAACTTCACCCAACAATCTTTTAATAGATTGTAAAGCTCTACAAAAAGATTTATTTAAGCAAGGTTATGATAAAAAGCGGGAACGATATTTGGGTAAAATGTTAATTGCGATGAGGACTTCAATAGAAAATCTAATTGGGATCGAGATTTCTACTAAGGAACAGTTTTTAAGGTTATATGATGTTCCCTTACAACCAGTTAACGAATCTGAATTGGATAACTTAAAAGAAGAGTTTAACACAGCGTATGGTGGTCTTGGAAGTTTAGAAAAACGAATGAACGATTTAAGAGTACAACGAACAATTCCCGAAGGTAATGTGTTTAAATTATTTAAGAAAGCTCTCAACATCACGAGAGAGCGAACTAAAGAATTATTTGTCGATCTCTTACCTGAAAATGAGCATGTTAATTTAGAGCTAGTAAAAAATAACAGCAATAATGAAGCAAAATGGGCTTGTTATAATTGGTTCTTGGGTAATTTTCGCTCCCGAATAGTGGTTAACCCGAATTATAACATGTATTGGACTGCATTTTTGTCTGCTGCCGCTCACGAAGGCTACCCTGGCCATCATACAGAATTTGTTGTCAAAGAACAGAAGTTATATCGCGAGTTAAATCAATTTGAACACTCAATCCTGCTACTAAATTCGCCCAAGTTAATAATTAGTGAAGGAATAGCGAATATAGCAGTGAATATGCTTTTTGACTATCGGGAACAAGCAGAGATTAACTTACGAGATTTTTGTCCAGACTCGTCAAAGGAAGATTCTCTTGAAATAATGATGACACAAAACAGAGTAAAAGGAAAAATATCCCTTTATTTGCATAATCTTGCTTATCACGCTCTTATTGACGGGTGGAGCGAAGAGAGATTAATTCAGTACGCAACAAGTTTTGAAATCTTTAGCCAAGAAAACATAAAAAATCGAATAAAATTAATATTTAATCCATTATATTCAACTACTTCCTTCTCGTATAATATAGGAAGTAAACTCATAATAAATAAATACGGGGAATTTCCTTCAGCTAAGAATTTTCGAGATCTGCTTATCAACCCGATTCTCCCCTCCGATTTAGCATAGAATTACAATAAAAAGAATTTCATTAACATTAGCTTAAAAAAATGTTCTATCTCGTTTTTTTAGGAGTTTAAATAAATTTTGTGTAATTAATAAATAGCTTTGGAAAAATTAAATATAAATCATCCATTTTGGCTTTAAATTAAAAAGAAGAAGAAGTTAAATACATTTCAATTAACAAATTGAGTGAGAATAAATGCCTGGTCAAGCAGAATTAATGCCATAAATTGATGCTTTTTATAAGAGCATCATATAATTTCCTATTTTTTTTAAAATGAGTAGTTCAAATAAATATTTTAATATAATTAAATAGATTTTACAATTTAACAAAATGTAATCTATGTCGTTTCAATTCGGTTTCAAATCTAAAATAAGGTTAAATTTATTTAAATTAAAGAATGGTGCAAATAAAATGTTTCACTCAGAAACGGTTCCATAAATTTATATGCTCTTGTATTTTTCTTTCTTTTGATTCTCTACAGTTAATAAATTCGATTTAGCATAAACTTCTTACTTTTTAGGATTTTAAATATTCATTTTGGGTTAAATCTAATCCAAATCCATTAATCAAAAGAAATTATTATTAGAATATTAGATAATTTTGATTTTGAAGTCGTTTGATGTGCCAATTTATAGTTTATTAATTGAGATTGTCATTCCGCCATCTAAAATTATGTTTTGGCCAGTTATATAATCAGCTACCGGAGATGCTAAAAATAGGGCGAGATCTGCCACCCATTTGGAATTTCCAATCTTGTCTATAGGGATTTTAACACCTCTCGTTTCTAGGAACTGTCGAATTTTCTTTGGGTCGTTATCATATATGGGTGTAAGGAACACTCCTGGCGATAAAGCATTGACAGTTATATCAACTGGGCCAAGTTCCAAAGCCCAAAGTTTTGTAAACGCAATAACTGTGGCTTTAGAAGCGCTATATATACCTAACATCGGATTTATTCCATTCGCTGTTCCAGCACAGGATGCAATATTGATGATTTTAGCCCGAATTGGTTTAAATTGCCTTTGGCTTTTCATTTTTCTAAAGAAAGTCTTTGTCACATTCCAAGTACCTTTAGCATTGATCCCCATAACTTTATCGTATGTTTCTTCTGATGCAGATAGCGATTTATATGCACCACCATCAATTCCAGCGTTATTAATCAATATAAATACATTATCAAACCTTTCAAACACTTGTTTTTTCATTCTTTCGACGTCTTCTAACTTTGAAATATCTGCTTGAGCGAGAAGTATTTCTACATTATAGTCTTTTAAAACCAAATCACGCGTTTCTTCAAGACCCTTCATGTTGATGTCGTTTAACACTAAATTTGCCCCCTTACTCGCAAAAGCAACCGCAAAAGCTCTTCCGAACCCACTCCCTGCCCCTGTAATTAAGACGACTTTTTTTATTAAAAATTTATCTTCTGACATTTTTCTTTACCTCTTAAAAATATAGAATTATAATTAATAGCATTTTTTAGATTATGTTTATTCTGCATTGATTTAAATTTTTTTTAATAATCCTCATATTCAACTTTGGAGTTTAAAGATTCATTCTACAAAATAAATAGAGTGTAAAAAGAAAATGAAGGGAAAAATGGACTTTTTGATGTTTAATTAGAATTTTCCAAAATTCATCCTAAGATAATTCCAAGATTAAAAAAATAAGTAAAAAAAAAGTTTGTTAAATAATTATCCAAGCGAGTTATCCGTACAAACCACGATTTTTCTTAAGATTTCCAATGACTTTCATTGCTATTGGCGTTTCAAAGGCTATTTTAACATCAAGTATGCTAGGTTTTCCTGAATCTACAGCACGTTGTAAAGCAGGTTTAATATCTTCGGGATTTATTATTTTTTCGGCATAGCAGCCAAATCCTTTTGCGATTTCAGCGTAATCTATAGCAGGGAGGTCTACATCAATGAACCGCTTCTTATATTCTCCCTTCTGTTTTGATTTAATCATACCCCACGCGGAGTTATTCGCAATTACAATAATTATAGGTAAATTCATTTGTACAACTGTTGCTAGCTCTTGTACATTAAACATAAAGCTTCCATCTCCGCTGATACAAACAACTTGTTTATCCGATTTCGCTATTTTCGCCCCAATCGCGTGTGGAATTCCAGTACCTAAGTGCCCCATCGTTAAAGGAAAGTAGAGCGTTCTAGGATCCCGAGGAAAATTACTAATTAGACCAAAAGTAAAAACAGCTATATCTCCCCCATCAATAACTAATTGTGTATCGGAACTTATAAAATCCAAGACTTCATATGCAAGTCTTTCAGGTTTCATAGGTAATTTATTATATTTCAATATTTTTTGAATCATTAGAGCGTCATTTTTTTTTATATCGCTAAGGTAAGTATTCCATTCGGCCCATTCGGTGATCTTTTCTTTTGGGAGCGAACTTTCCATTTCAGTTAATAGCTGGTTTATCACGACTTTAGCATCGCCAATAATAGCAACTTCAACAGCCCTATTTCGTCCAATCATCTCTGGATCGATATCAACTTGAATGATTTTAGCATTAGGGTTCCAAATGGGTGGAGCTCCAAATAGTATTGAATAATCCCATTTAGCCCCAAGAGAGAGTACTACATCGGCTTCAGAGACTGCTTTTCGATAAGCGTTTGCAACTAGATAAGAGCCTACATAAGTTTCACTACGAAGATCTATTGAACCAACACCATTTATACTGGTCCCCGCCGGAAGTTTGTATGTTGTTGATAATTTCTTTAGTTCTTCAGATGCGTCTGATGCGTGAATGCCGCCACCTGCTACAATTAACGGTTTTTTCGCAGTTTTTAAAATTTCTACTGCTGTTTTAATTGCATCCGGGTTTCCAACAGGCCTATAGATAGGTCTATACTGCGCTGGATCTAAAATATTTTTAGCATCGTCATCAGAAGCCTTTCTTACAAGAGCAGTTTCTCTAAATTCTAGAAAAACAGGACCTCTTCTACCCGACATCGCGACTTTAATAGCTCTTTGTATTGCTCTTGGGATTTCATATGGATCTTCGACGGATATCTGTAGTTTTGTAATAGGTTCCATTAATTTCATTTGATCTAATCCACCTTGGAGAATCCCTGTATCATCAAACATCCTAGCAATCTGTGCTCCTATAACGAGAAGTGGAATTGAATCCGCCCATGCAACAGCCACAGCAGGAACTAGGTGAGTCACCCCTGGACCCGCAGTACCTAAACAAACCCCTAATTTCCCTGTAGCTCGTGCCCAAGCATCTGCCATATGTCCACCGGCTTGTTCGTGTCGAACCATCACAGTATCTATTCCTTCTTCACGGCCATACCGTTCTATAGCGTCATATATCCTTAGTAATTCTCCACCCACAAGTCCGAATATCTTTGTTACTCCTTCTTTGAGGAGAGATTTTATTACTAAGTCCCCACCATCTAAAGGACTTACATTTTGTTTAGACATATAAAATCAATATTAAAAATAAGAATTAAATATTGCTAATGTAGAATTATCAAAAATATATGCGATTTCTAAAAAGAGATTAATTCTAAATAGAATCCGAGAGTTTTTTTGGTGTTTAAATAGTCGAATTTCACTTTTCCCGCTTTTCCGGTTTGGATAACATCGATGTTATATTGGTTTTTAAAATGTTCAATTAATTCATCCGCATTCTTGGTGTAAGCCCCTAGGTGATGTAGCCCTTCATTACCTTCTTTAATAAAGTCTAAATAAAGGTGGTCTCCGTTTGAATCTACAATTTCTACGATTTCGAATTGTTTTCCTCCGAAGTTCTGCATCACCTTTTTCATTTGAAATGTAACCTCCTTTTCTTTATACCAGACCGTAGAACTCTGTTCGACGATATTTAGTTTAGTTTTAAAATCCATGATGCCACCGAATATTTTAGTAGCACTCTCGATATCTTTTACGACTATTCCAATTTGGTCGAACTTTTCAAGCTTTATTTCCGACATTTAATCTAACTTGTTTTCTAACTTTTTTAATTAATCAATTTAATTATTTTATCTAAACTATTTATTTAATATTTTCGGCAAAATCTAAAGTTCCAGTTGGTTTTTTGAGCAGGAATTCACCTTTGAGAATCATCTGTTTTAGTTCTTCAGCTAATTTAATTGCCCCTAATCTATCCGACTGTCTTAAAACGATTGGAATTTCGTTCCCTTCGAATTCAATCGATTTTAGGTCCAACTTAAATGCGTCGGGACACAATCGAACGCATGTACCACAATTAAAGCATCGAGATCGATCAATTGTTGAAATAACTCCGTCTTTTATGATGAAGGCGTTTGTTGGGCAGTAATCGATAGTTTTGCATTCTTCGCAATCTTTACACGCCTTAGAATCGAACTTCATGATGAAATTATTATCCCAAACATCGGCGTAGGTGATTTCTCCCACTTTTTCTCTTCCAACAAGGCTTAAAATGGTTAAATTAATATCTTTATCGGATTTTATTATGTTATCGAATATTTCTTCGTTGAGAATTGGAATTGGCAAGGCTATACTACAGATAGGTTCTAGTCCATATGATGTTTTAAACGCCCCCATGTATTCGGGCTTCATTTGAATCATTGGAGCTATAGTCATCATGTTTGGTTTTGCGACATAGTTACGGGTTCCAGGGCCAATAAGATAACCCATTCCCCCGTTTACTAAGAGGGGCGAACCTACTCCAAAGGACTGAAATTTTGGGTCGTTTTGAAATGGATTTAAAGCGCCACATCCAGAAAAGGTAAGTTCTGTTTTGTTTGCTTCAAAAGGAAGGCAAGAAAATATGGTATCAACTTTATACGATTCACAATTAAGCATTGCGTTGTAATTTTTTATAGCTTGTCTTGTGCCCATTAACTTTGCATATTGCATTTCCTCTAAAGTTATTTCTTTTTCGACTTTTTCTCCTTCGCTACTTTTTGCTACGATTTCTACCGCTTTCCCTTCAACGAGTTCTCTAAAAAGAGAGCCTCCACAATAGCTATCTCTTTCTTGACTTTGAGCGGTCCCATATACTATCAAATCGGCAATGCCTAAATACTCGTTCGGGCACGGTCCGGGAAAGGCAGGAATCCCATTTATTGAAATGTCAGTAAATTTTCTCAATGTTTTAGGGGCGACCAGTCTGAACGAAAAAACCCCCATAATTCCGCTCATTAAGCCTTTAGTGGCCGTGGTAATTACATCTACATCTTCAAATTTAATGTGCTCACCGTTATCCAAGCGATTGATAAACTCTTGAACTGTGATAATGTTCACAGTTCCAGTATTAATTTTCCTCCTTATATCAGAAAGCTTTCTTTTCTTAGACAAGAGAACCACTCATAATAAAAAACACTTTATCATGTAAAATATTTATCTTTAATAAAATTTTTTTTATTTAAAAAAAACTTTAAATTCTTAAAATGTTACATTAATTCGAAACCTTAAAATAGAGGTCAAATTCTAATTGTCTTACTTTGAATCTAGGTTAAAAATAAATTTAAACGATTTCGTAGAGATTGAGAGAAAGTTAAAATTCTGTCAAGAATTACGGATAACAAATTTAATTTTAGAACCAAAAAATGACACTATAAAGCTCAATTCGGAGTTTAAGCAGCGAATTAGTAAAATATCGACTCTGAATCTCTACTACCGCATTAATTTGAGGCCAAATAGCCTAAACGACCTAAAAAAACGAATACAAGCTTACAATAATTCCTCAGATATTATTTCAGTGGAATCTATGGATAAAAACATTCAAATTCAAGCTGCTAAAGATTCTCGAGTAGACATAATATCGTTTTCAGACCAAAATGTAATCAAGACAATTTCTCCAGGAATTATTTCCCTTACAAAACAAAATAATTCTTTCATAGAATTTTCGCTAGCACCAATAATGACGAGAAATCAAGCTGTTCAATCTAGGTACTTGAGGAGTTTATACCGTGCAGTCCAATTAGCAATACAATTAAAAGTTAACTATATTGTAAGTGGGAACTTTGACGATTTCTTTAAACTTAGACACCCTAGGGCTTTAATGAGCGTTTGTCATACATTGTTGGGCATACCTTTATTGAGCGCCAAGAAAGCTTTTTCTAAAAATGTGTTAAACTTAATAGATCGCGTACAGTCACGTCAAGACAAGAACATCCTCGAATCAGGGGTAAAGATATTAAACGAGGATGAGCTGTAATGGTAAAAATAGAAAGAAATAGGTATATTCTGTTCAAAGTAATTACAAAAGAAATTTCCGATTTAGAACAAAGAGAGGTTTTAAACGCTATTTGGCAATCAATTTGGAAATATTTTGGATTGAGAGAAGCAAGTAAGGTCGGCTTATGGCTGTTAGATATAGATTTCAAGGAAGGTTTCGGTGTCATTCGGTGTTCTCATAACACGAAGGAAATAGTTATTTCGGCAATAACTCTGATTACTGAAATATCTGGCAAAAGGGTAATTTTATCTCCAATAAAGACTTCCGGAACGATTCGTAGCATAAAGACTTTAAAAAAATTAATAACAAATAAAGGATAAATTAATTAGATATTACTATCATTAAAAAAGAAAATGAAAAACCCAAGCCTTACAGTTGCCCAAATCAAAGAAATGGACAAATCTTTTAACTTAAATTTGAACATTTCATTATTACACATTAAAGAGAAACACAAATACAATTATTTATTAATTGTCAAATCAGAAACTACTAGATTTGTAAAATTAACAATATATCCTATAAAAAAAGAAAAGATCCTAAAGGTTACATTAACGGGTTTAAACCAAATTGATGAGTATATAGAAAACTTCTCTATGAAACTTCATGAGTACGAGATCATTCATTCTTCGGGGTTGGTTTTGGTGGAGGGAAAATTATTTTTTGAGTGTTACCTTTATCTTTCTTTAGATGACGAAAAATATAAAGATTTAAAAACGCTTTTGGATAAGAATAAAAATAAATTCAAAGATATAAAAATAGAAGAAATAAGTTTAGCTAAAAAGAAAGTGAATTAAATAAATGAAAACATGGAAAATTTTTCTGAAATTCTCTGATGGTATGGAAAAAGAGCTAGAATTATTCGATGCTAATGTATATTTTAATGGGTATTTAAAATTAAAAAGGACTTACTTTATACGTTTGGTAAAAGCAATAAAGATGACTAAAAAATATACTACTGGGCACGCGATTGAGAAAATCATTGGGCCTGATGCAAAAGAATGGACTTTAAACGCTTGGATGTTGCTTTTGATCAAAGATAACGAAAAAAAGAAGCCTTTTTGGCTTTTTATTAAAAGAGAGAAAGATTTATCGGGTTTACTAATTGCGATAGGCCCAAAAGCGTTCGCAGAATATAATAATAGTAATTTGCTTGAAGGGAAGCGCGATATAAAGCGATTAATAAATTACATTATAGCGTATTTAAACAAGTTTAATTGTACCATCCTACTTCCCAATTATCTTCCTTAAATTGAGTTCTTTTATCAAAATATAATGAATTAAAATATTTGATTAAAATCGTTAATAATTAATTATGTAAAGAAAAAATATTAAATTCAATTTTAATTATCATTTTTAATTAAATGCTAAATTGAACAATTCAAAAAGTGGGTATTGAACTTTGAAAAAAAACACATTAAGATTAGTAACTCTAATTGTCATAACTCAAATATTCCTGAGCTCCATATTTTTAATAACAAATGGCTATGGAGATCCAATGGAAATTGAAGTAGGTTTTGGAGATGCCCCCGTTATAGACGGGATCATTGATGGAACTACGGGCGAGTGGGATCAAGCCAAGAAGCAAATCATTAACTTATATCCCAATATAGATGTTCCAGAAAACGGATTGGAAATTGACTTATGGGTCATACAAGATGATTTAAACTTATATATATTAGTACGATTTGGCATAGATAATCATGTCTCTAGTGAATACAATGACGAGTTCATAGGAATTTTAATTGCCGATGAGGGTTCTAGCTCTGATTTTACTGACGCTAAAATTGTTCAATATTCAAACATAAGTGAGAACACTTTTCAATATCTAGATTACCATATTAATGATACAAGGTACGAAGAAGATGTTATTTCTAATGGTGCTGGTGCAGCTAAATTAGAGGAGAATCAAATAACTTATGAATTTTCAATACCGGTTAAAGATACTGAAGATCAAGTTCAAGATGTTTATTTAAATTATATTAGGAATTATGATTTTAAAATTGTGTTCGGAAAAACAAAGCTTTACCCTGATGGAATTATGATTTCAAATATAGTATCGATATATTTAGAATTTAACCCAGGAGGTTCTGACATCCCGTTGGATGAATTAATAAAGATTACCTCAACAATCGTTATTTTCAGCACAATTGGCGCTCTTTATATTTTTTATATATATCGAATAACTCAACTAAAGAAAGAAATCAGAAGAATAAGGAGTTAACATGTCAAAAATTAAAAAAGATAGTGTTAAATCACAACCATCTAAAAAGAAGGAAAAAATCGAGGAAAAATTCGCATACCGTTCAGTTATCCTCTCTGCTATATTTGGAGGGCTATTTTTAGCAATTTCAATTTTATTAAATGGAGAAATAATTTCATTATTTCTGGATGATAACCCATTTTTGTTAGCTTTAGATATTACTATTAAAGTTCTAGTCATTCTAATATTTTTTATTTTAATCATGGTTAGTCTTGGAAATTACAAAGAATTGACGGGCAAACCAGTAGATTTTAAAATAATAGGCCTGTTATTTTTCTTTTCGTTAATACAAGCATTTAGAAATTCGTTAGTTTTCTCCTTTACGTTAGGAGGGCTATTAGTTATCGTTCTTTACTTGTATTTAGTTCAAGATAGCTGAAAATCATTATTTATTTAATGTTTTAAATTCAAAAATGAAAAGGAATTTACTGTTTATTGGTCACAGAGGGACTAGAATAGATTACGATGAAAATACGTTAAAATCATTCGAAGCAGCAATTAAATCTGGAGCTCAGTACATTGAATTTGATGTTCGTAGATTGAAAGATGGAAATTTGTTAGTTTTTCATGATGCCTTCATAGACAAGACTTTAGCTGGTTTAGTGTATCTAAAAGATTTAACTTACGTTGAACTTAAAAATTATAAAAATAAAATTAGAACTGCAGAAATTCCTCTTTTAACTGAAGTGTTAGATAAACTAGCAAAAAGAACGAAATTCATGATTGAATTAAAAGAAGAAGAAATAAAAAATAATGTAATCAATATGGTGATTAAGAAAGGATTATTAAAAGATTGCGTTATTTGCGGAAGAAATTATGAATTATTGAGGATAATTAAAAAAGAATTTCCTAAATGTCAAGTTTGTTATAATATTACTAAAGGAAATGGATTAAATTTAAAAGAATTTATAGAATTGGGGAATCAGAAGAATTTACGTTTCATACCAGACATGATAAGTTTAAAGTCAGATTTAACTAAAGCTAATTTTATAGACGTTTGTCACAAAAACGGTATTAAAGCTCTTGCTTGGGACTTTATTAAATATGTTAATTCTATTAAAAAGATTAAAGATTTAATTAAACTTCAAATCGATGGGATTTTATTTGATGACCATAAAAACATTAAAATTATAAAGCAGTGGTCAAAAAGAACTTAACTCAATTTCGTTATTTTAGAGGTTCCGGGAGGGAGTATAAGGATAATATCATCTAAAGATAGGATTTTTATCCACTTTTTATTATCCGCTTCAGATTTATTAAGAAAGATTGATTTCAATTCCTTTGCTAACTTTCCTTTCGTTAATCCAGATTTTGAAGGTTTAATTAGTATTGAGTTGCTAGTTTTATTTTTAATGGTGTTTGTTGGCTCGCAAACTATTTGCGGATATAATATTTTAATGTTCGGATTAGCTCCGTCTTTGATTTCTATGAGCTCTAATCGAAGAGCTAATTCAGTTTTAGCGTCTTTAATTAGATTCTTCTTTCCAGAAATCATGAAAGAGCCTTTAGGTAAATACTCGCCAGAAGGTGGTGTTTTTGAAATTTGGTTCGCTAAAACATAAAAAACATCAACAACGCCCCAATTTTCTTTCCAAGCTATAGAAAAACTTGCTACGAAGTCAGCCGCCTCATTAATTGAACTTTCGGGAATTTCTTTATTTTCGGGATTTTTAATTACAGTTAGAGGAGAACCCGGAAAATTTGTGTGAAAAATTAAATCGTTAGGCGTTATATATTTTTTAAATATCGTTTCGTTCGAACTCGCGTCCCTTCCGCCAATTACCAAGAAACCGTCTGAAGAAATAAACCACCTAAATTTTTCATACCATTTTTTTATTGGTTTTTTAATTAAAAAATTCACTTCTAATTCGATTGATTCTTTTTTAAGCTTTAGATTTTCAATGTTGTTTTTTGTTTTTTCAATTGCCGGAAATGTTCCGGTTAATTTCTTTTCTGCTTTTTTACCTTTGGAATAAATTAAATTTGCGTTTTCGCCAACTGTTTTATTTAAATCTAAATATACTTCATTATCGTTAATATTAATTACAACTTGTTTGGTTGCAGGGATTATTTTAACAAAAAATGCTAACTCGTCTAAACTTTCGTTTTTAGCACTTTGTAATTTAGTGTTAATTTCTTCCCAACCGTAGCCTTTAGCTTTTACGTCTAAAATTCCGTCAAATAACTTATGCATGGCATTAAAATGGGCGTATATGAAATCTCCATATTCGTAATACATATTTTTTCTTATTTTGAGCTCTTCAAGGTATTCTCGTTGATTTCTTAATATTTTTTCTTGAGATTTTATTTTTTGATTGATTGATTGATCTTGTGGCGTTATTAAATTACTGGAATCTAGTTTTGAAAAGTATTCGTCAACAGCGTCATTAAAAGAATTTAGGTGTTTTTTCTTATTGTTTTTAAAAAGTTCTAATTCAAAAGGGATAACGGACATCTCTTCTTCGTTCTCATTAAAAACAATCTGTGCATTAATTTCACCAAAAAGCAATTTATTTCTTAAAATTTTGAAGGCGTGAAATAATAAATTCAATTCTTCTTGATTCAAGTCTTTGCTGTTTTTGGATTTATCAATTTTTGCCATATGACATATTTCTTCACCGTATAATCCTGAAATGTTTATATTTCGTGCTAAAATTCTTACTATTTCACCCTCAAAATTCTGAATAATTTCATCAAAGTCATTTTGATTAATAGTTAGAAAATCTTTTCCCCTAGATTTTGGAAATATGTATTCTCTATTAGCTAAAACATCCCTATCTCTATATTTACTGTAGCGTTTTGCTATTTTAACAAGGTTTTTATCGTCTAATACTATATAGTTTCCCTTATTGAATAGTTCAATTATAAATTTCCAGGGTTTTCCCTCTATATTGCTTAATTCGAATATAATAATTCTATCAAAATTATGTTGATTAATCGCTAAAATTCTTCTATTTTTTAGAAGTTTTCTCAGAGATCCGATGTACTGACTTGGATATTTT
>DAOUUT010000017.1 GCA_030668025.1 Promethearchaeota archaeon | reverse complement strand
TTTGTACACGCGCTTTTTGCTTTAGAAATATATCTTATAAATTCTTTGTTTAAATCGAGCCCTTTATACCCCAAGTCGTTCAAAATTTCTTCAAACCCTCCAAATCTTTCGGGATCTTTAACGAAGATAATAGAAGAAATGTTAGGGTCTTTATCTAGCGCTAAAATTGTACGATAATAGATGTTTGGTTGGATTCCCATTCCGCCTAGATCTATTGGATTTGTTAAGTTAGTATTTACATCCGGGATGAATCTTTTCATTTTATTCATTGTCTTTTCTGATAATTGGGGTATTTTTAAATTATATTTTTCTAATATGTCTATTGCCTCAATCGTGGAACCTCCACCAATCCCAATCACCCCTACATTCCGCGTGTTTGGTAAGCGAGTTAAATTAAAGGCAGATGCTAGCGCGGCAAGCTCGTTTGAATTACTTGCTATACAACTACCTATTTGCTTCCCTACTGCCTTCCAAATTTCATTATTCCCGGCTAAACCTCCAGTATGAGATAATATCGCTTTCTTAGTTGCTTCCCCGTATCCCGCTCTCCAGAGGATTACGGGTTTCCTATTTAGATTACATTTCTTAACTATTTCCATAAATTTCCGTCCTTGATCGATTGACCTTAAGTTCTCAAGGTATAAACCAATTATTTTTGTATGTTCGTCAGTTAAGAAATATTCCAAAAATTCTACTGGAGATAAATCTAACGAATTACCAATTGAAATCAATTTAGAAGCGTATAATCCATATGAAACGATAAGCTGAGAGATATTTTGAGCAATTCCACCAGATTGAAATATTCCACCAAAGTTACCTGATTTTCTGGATTGCTCAAAAGCAAAATAGAGCCCTCCTTTTGGATTGTATACGCCAATACAGTTAGGTCCTATAATTCTGATGTTATATTTTCTAGCAACTTGTATTGTTTGGTTTTCCAGCGCTTCGTTTCCTACCTCGCGGAAACCAGAAGAAAAAATTGTGCAAAAAGGGACATTTCTCTGACCAATCTCCTCCAATAATTTAGGAACCAGCCGTGAAGGGACAGCTAATATGACGTAATCAATGGGTTCCGATATATCTAAAATAGAATTATAGACTTTATAACCTAAGAGCTCTTTTCCAGCTAATCGAGGATTAAATAAATACATCGGTCCTCGAAACTTATCTTTCATTGCCCGAACGAAAAAGCCTCCACCTGCGGGATCCAAGCTTGCTCCAATAATTCCAATAGATCTTGGAAAGAATAATCTATTAAAATCAATTTTTGATTCTTTTAATGCAGACATATAAAAACAGCTTAAAATGACTTCTAATAATAGGTTTAGTAATAATTTTTAACTAAAATATTTTATTGTGGCTTAATGGGGGAATCTTTCTTAAAAAATTATTTGGTAACTCTTCCTAATAATTCATTAGCCATTGAAATATCATCAGTAATAATTCCATCGACCCCAAGTTCTATTAATCGCTCCATAACATCCTTATCGTTTACGGTCCAAACATTAACTTTAAGATTGTTTTCATGAGCAAAATCAACGATTTCTTTGTCAGCTATATTATAATGTGGATGAATTGCGTAAAATTTTTTATCAACTGCTTTTAAAATCTTTCTTTTAATTTGGCGTACTCGCACAAGTTCTGCGGGTAACAAAAATCCTAGCTTTATTTTAGGCTCTAGATTTTTCAACTTCACTAACTCGTCAAATGCAAAACAGCTAACAATTGAAGTATTTACAAGATTTTCTTCTTTCAAAAGTTTAATCAACTTCTCAAGTAGACCACTCGATTTAATTTCTATTTGTAAACACACTTTCTCTTTAGCAACTTTAATTAATTCTAATAGAGTAGGGATTTTTTCGCCTTCGCCAGCATCCAATTTTTTGATTTCTTCCAAAGTCATATCTTTAATCAATCCGTGGACGCCTGTAGTGCTTAAGGTATCTGAATCGTGAATTATTACAATTTCGCCATCTTTAGTTTTATGTATGTCAAATTCTACCAAATCGGCTTTTAATTCAATTGCATTCTTAAAAGCCTTTAACGTATTTTCAGGGGCGATCGCGCTTGCGCCTTTATGTCCAATTATTAAAATATCTTTTTTTTTTAATGTCATTAATAAAATCCCTTAGAATTTAAGAAAATGATTTTAAAATATCTTTCACTCGAGAAATATCATTAGTAATTATACCATCAACACCTAGCTTAATAAGTTTCTTAATAGACACCTTAGAATCAACCGTCCATGGAAAAACTTTTATATTATTAGCATGAGCAAAATCTACAAACTGCTGATTAACCATCATTACTAAAGGATTAATCGCGTAAAGGTTATTATCTACGCAATACTGAATCATTTCTTTTTTTTTATCCCAATCAATCTTTACTGTGCCTGGAGTTGGTTCTAGTGAAGCTAATTTTAGGGATGGTTCTAGCTTTTGAATTTTTAATAGCTCATCGTGTATAAAGGAACTCACCAATGTTGTGTTTATAATATCATATTCTCTAAAAATACGAATAACTTTTTCTGTAATTCCTTCTACTTTAATTTCGCAATTTAAACCAATCTTATTTTTTGTCAGTTCAACTAATTCTTGCAAAGTAGGTATTTTCTCACCCTCCCCAAAGTTTAATTTTCTCAATTCGTTCAGCGACATATCTTTTATTAATCCATCTTTACCAGTTAATCTTTTAATGTCTTCGTCATGTGTAACTACTAGAGCCCTATCTCGAGTTTCTTGGACATCAAACTCCACATAGTCAGCTTCTAATTCAATAGCTTTTTGAAACGCTTTTAGTGTATTTTCGGGTGAATCCGAGCTTGCACCACGATGTCCTATTATTAGAATCCTATTTTTGCTTTCAATCATTTTATAAATCTTACTTAAAACTTAAACTTGCTAAGGAAATTTAATATTACTTTTTAATTAAATTTTTATTTTAGCAAATTAAAAACTATTAACTCAGAAAAATACGACTTCTGATAAGTTATACTTTGACAAACAAATTTCTCATAACCAAATTATTAGTTATACAATAAGTTTGTAAAAGAAAAATTTAAATACTCAACTACGGCAACAAGTATTGGTCGCCATTAAATTTATAAATATAGAATATTTTTATAATTAATTGATAGAAGATTATTGTATAATACTAACAAGTAATAATAAAGAGAAAATTTTTAAATATAAAAATTTGGTGGTTAACGAAACTATGAGATTTTGCTCAGATTGCGATAACATCCTGATACCTAAAAACAAAAAGCTATATTGTAAAGCGTGTGAAAAAGAATTCGACATAGATCCAGACAATAACGGTTATAATATAGTTAAAACGATAAAACACGACGATAAAGAAGCAGCCCCAATAGTGATAAAGAAAGTCCCTAAGATGACGAAGATTTCTTCTCAAGATAGGAAAGCTTTTGAAGAATTCTTCGAAGTGGGCGATGTTGGCGATTACTAGTTTTACGGAGAGATACTATTATACTCTATCATTCCTCCTCCTCGTTTTGAATTTTAGATTTCGTTGAAAATAGATATTTTTAACTTTCATATTATATTTTATCAAAGTGGGATATTTTTATTAAAATGTTGAAAGTTGATTAAAATGGCTGAAGAAAAAAAGATACGGTTAAAAGGGTTTGCTAAGGTCGTAGCTAAAGAGGTCGAAGTTTTAAATACTATTGAGGAGTTCAAGGAAGATTTTAAAGATTCTGAATTAAAAATTCTCTTAAACGCCAAAGATGGAAAATACGCTGCCTTGTTAGTAATCGATAAAGGCAAAGTTTATGTAGAGGGGATTGAAAACAACCCAAAGGAAAACATCAAGAAGAAGAATGCGGGATGGGATGGTTTGTTGCAAACAAAAACCGAAGTGTTTGTAGACCTCTTGGGAGGGGGTGATATTTCAATGGGATCTATAATTTGGAAAATTCTTACCTTCCGAATCAAAATTAAGGGAATTAAAAACGTCCTAACTCTACTGAAATTATTTGAATATGAATAAACTTTTGTTATAAGTTCATAAGATCAAAATTAAAGATAAGAATTTGATTTAATTTGACTTTTTCTTTTTTATTCTAATTTTAAATTTCTAATTTGAATACATTAATTAATGATAGCATTTTTTCTTTTAATCCTTCAGAGGCCTCATCTTTGACAGATTGAATAATAACATTTTTATCAGGGTCAGAGATACCATGAAATCTATCAAGAAAGAGTCTTAAGTAGAGAATTTTTTTTGATGGATTTTTTTTGATATTGGAAACGAGATTATCAATTATGGAATTGATCGAAATAAGTTCTGAGCTTACCGATTCAGAAACACAAACATTTTCTTTAAAAAAGCCGTGTTCTTTAATAATACTATTTTTTTCAATAATATCGCTGGTTATTTCTTTGAGAAGATCATTTCGTGAGGTGATTGTTAAGTTTGAAAGAAATTCTTCCATTTCTACGTTTTTTTTCTCAATATCCTTAATCATCGAAAGCGTTTTGTTTACATTTTCCCGTTTCATATATAGACTAGACTTATCAAAATTTTTAAATTTTTCCTTACTTATTTTATTGGTATGGATAAACTTATTATAGGAGACAAATTAAAACTGTTTCAAGAGCTTATCAACTACCAATTTCAAAACCCAGAAATACTACTCGAAGCCTTAACAACACCACTATATGGGAATGAAAATAATTTAAATCATTATGAAATTTTAGAGACATTGGGGGATGCTGTAATCAAATTGCTCTTTAGTTTAAAAATATATAATTCAGGTGAAAATGATCCCGGTAGATTAACGAAAACAAAACAATGTTTAGAAGATAACCAGACCTTTTTAAAGGTAGCTACCGAAATGGAATTATGGAAATATATTATCTCTTCAAAGAAACAGAAAGTGAGGGGCACTTCAATTTTATCCGATGTTATTGAGTCAATATGCGGTGCTATTTTTATTGATTCTGGAAATAACCTCGAAATTGTTGAGCAAAAAATAATTAACACCTATTTCTATGATTGGGATGCTTTAATAAAGGAGTCATCCAATTTATACAAAAACCAACTCTTAGAATACTTACAAGACATATTCAAAATAACGCCCACAATTAAATTTGAATATGAAAAGTTAGGTCCAGACAATGACACTCGTTGGATTGTGAAAAATCCTGAGATTTTAGATAGAAATAAAAATAGAATATTAAATCTTCCCGATAATTTGAGATCAGAAAAATTTAGAAGAATAAAAGATGCTGAAAAAGATCTTAGTTTAAAAGTACTAAAATATTTAGAATCGAAGTGACTCCCGAGTTTAGTTAATATCCCAAATTGTATATATACTTTTAAAGTACATCTTAATAATAAAAATCGTACTAATGAATATTTATTCTCGAAATTATTTATTTTTGAAATGAAAGTTTAAAGCTTTTTATGCTTTCATTTCTTACAACATTAAAATTTGTTTAATCACATATTAGATTATTTTTAATTATAATTTTCAAATCTAAATTTTTTAATTTTAACGGGTTAACCTTTATGTCTGAATCAAATATCATAAAAAAGACTCCTGAAATGGAAGATTATGAAGAAGAAACGGGAAAGTTAGCAATATGGAAAGGTAAGGTAAATAAAGATTTTAAGATGTGGCAAATCCAGAAGCAAAAAGATTCTATTAAAAAAGAAAAAATAGAAACGCTTTCGTTATCTCGTCAAGAAAGAAAACAAGTAAAAACAGAATTGAAACAAGAAAAAGAGGTAGGAAAAGATTACGAACACTTAATTGTTGTTGAAAATTTACACAAAACTTACTTGCTTGGAACGACGGCAGTGGCAGCTCTCCGTGGTGTCGATTTAACAATTGATAAAGGTGATTTCATTGACATTATGGGTCCTTCTGGAAGTGGTAAGACAACACTCTTGAATCTTTGTGGTGGTCTTGACACTCCTACGAGAGGAAAAATCTTTTTAGAAGGTCGTAATATTTCTATGCTAAACGATAATGCTTTAGCAGAAATAAGAAGAGAACGGATAGGATTTGTATTTCAATTCTATAACTTACTTCCGCAGATGACTTCGCTCGAAAATGTGATGGTCCCCCTACATTTCTCAGGAAAATTAAGTAAACGAGGAAAGAAAAAGAAAGCTTTGGATTTATTAAGTCTTGTTGGTTTAGAAGAACGTTCGCATCATGCTCCATCCGAATTAAGCGGCGGGGAACAACAAAGAGTAGCAATTGCAAGGGCATTTGCTAATGACCCGGCTATAGTTATACTTGACGAACCGACTGGCGACTTAGACTCAAAGACCGGAATTATGATCTTGAACCTTATTAGAGATCTAAATAAAAAAGGAGCAACATTTATATCTGTATCTCACGATGCTGCGGTTTCTGAATTCGCTAGTAAAGTTTATCACATGAAAGATGGAAAATTAACCCATGAAGGAAAAATTGGAGGCTTGAAAGAAACAGAAGCCATGCAAATAAGAAGAAAACAAGAAGCCGAAATAAATAAAGAAAAATGCAAAAATAAAATTTTTAAATATCTCTTTTCAAATCATGGAAGGCCTCAGATTAAAGTAAGTGATATTAAAGATTCTATTCCGAATCCAATTATTATTAATTTACCAGAGCATTTTAACGATATTTTGGCAGAGTTAATACAAGAAAATAATATTAGCGGAAATATTTCAGGAGATATATTGTTCTTAAATTAATACAATTCATATAGATTAATATTTAATGTAAATATAGAAATTTTTTAATTCAAATGCCCAATATTAGATTAGTATTTAAATACGCATTTAAAGACCTTTTACGTCATAAAGTTAGAACCTCATTAGGTATAATTGGGGTACTGATTTCTGTAGGACTTTTAGCATTAGTTCTATTTTTATCTGATTCTATGTCAGTAATTTTTGTTGATTACCTTAGTGTAGACGCAGGCCAGCAAGATTTTAATGTCCGCGTAAGACATTACAACGGTGAGCCCATTAATCGTTCTAATTATTTTGATTATCAACCAATAGTAGAAACAATACAAAACAATATGGATGAAATTGGAGGCTTCATACCAAGAATGAGTTTACTGGGCAATGTAAACGTTTCAAAAGGGTTCGAAACTCAAGAATTGATAAATGAAAGTGTGGGAGTATTTATCTCAGGAATAAATTTCACTTTGGAAAAGCAAGTGGCATTTGGTAGTTTTATTAAACCCGATTTAAATGAATTGTTAGATTTATCGAGTCTACCCTTATATCACTGCGCTATTTATTATGATTTCAATGATGATATTAAATACGCTGAAAACGATACAATTGAAATAAGTATGGATTTTTGGTATGATGGTAACAACTCAAATAGAGTTAAAAATTTTACAATTGATAAAATTTTTGATTTTCAATTAAAATGGCCAATAGGTTATGCAAATAGACCATTAATTGTGGTGGATATCAATTCACTTTATGATCTTTATGGAAATGAAACCCTTAATGGAAAATGTAATGAGTTAATTCTTACATTAAAAAAAGGTCTAAACTTATATGATGCAAGAGATATTGAGGGTTCTGAAAATGTAGTGAAGGATTTAGCTGCTGAAATGCAACTTTTAATCGGAATTAATGAATATAATATCGACCTACCCAAATTAGATGCATTAGGTTTTTCAGAATATTTGAGCGTTGGAATCACGATAATTTTTGTTTTTGTATCGATGATATCGATGTTGATATCAGGAGTGTTAATCAACGGAATACTTAAAACCTCTGTGGAAGAACGAATAAGAGAGTTCGGAATCTTTAGAACCTTAGGTGCTACTAAGAAATATAATCTGGTAATAGTCTTAGTTCAAGGAATGATCCTATGTAATTTTGGAACCATATTAGGTATTATTTTTGCCCAATTGATAGGTCAATACCTAGTGCTCCCCATTGTGGGAACTGTAGTGGCAGAATCCATACCTGGTTTAACAGGTAACTTATCTTTTTCGATTACATTTTCGTCAATATTATTATCATATCTTATAGGAGTAAGTGTTGGGCTTATAGTAAGCATCTCTCCAGCGTTGAAAGTAATGAAACTTCAATTAATTGAGTCAATTCATCCTTATCGTAAAGAAGATGTGTTATATAAGCTTCGAAAAAAAGCTTCTGTAAATTATAAATTATTAATCGTTGGCGTTATATTAGCTGCTAACGGTGCTTTTGTACTTTTTGTTATTCCAAGAATACTGACAACTGGAGATTTTGCATTATTGTCAGGTGTGTTAATAGCTCTCCTTATACTATTTTTAATCGGAATGACACTAGCAGGACTAGGATTATTACCTTTGATTTTAAGACTTTTTATTGAGTTTTTTCACATATTTACTAAAAAATTAGCACCAGTGTATAAAATCTTCATATTTAGATACGCAAGGAGAAATTCGAGTACAATTGTTACTTTTGCTTTTACTTTTTCTTTCGTGATATTTACGGCAGGAGCATTTAGTTTTTTGTCGAGTCAAACAGTGCTTGGTGCAAACCTTAGCTATGGTGCTGATTTAGTGATAGAAACGCAAGGTTGGGACGGAACGGAAGAAACAGAAAGTTTTGGTTTTGGAGGGGGGGGAGGGGGCTTTATGAGTGTTTCTATTAACGAGCCTAAAAGTAGTCAAGATAATGGATATTCTGTAGATCCAAATAGAATCTTAACAAGCGACTTTAAATTTGAGTTGCTAAAAATAGAGGGCGTAGAAAAAGTATCTACGGTAATTGCAAGCCCTTTCCATTTAACACAAATTTATTCAGAAGAAGGTAAAGAATTCACGGCAGAGATTGGCGATTACGCAGGTTTAGCCGTTTCGGAAATTAGTTTAATAGGAATTGATGAAGTATATCCTTCTACAATTAAAACTGAGTTTATGGAATTTACCCAAGGCGATAGTTTATCGTCTTTTGAACAACTTTTTGAGGATCAAGAGGAATATACATGTATCATTTCTGAAGGTATTTCTGTAACTTTAGATATGCATTTAGGCGATATTGTAAGAATGGTAATTCGACGCGGCGACGAATCTGAGATTTATCCGTTTAAAGTAGTTGGTATAGCAGCCGTTATGCCAGGTTTCTCTGCGGAATTTAGCAGATCAAGCGCATCGGCACATATGGGAGGAGTTATGATTTCACAAGAGGTTTATATGAATATTATGGATATCCCTCCTATCCCTTATTTAGATAAAGTATTTATCAGGCTCAATTTAGAGTCTCTAAGTTTTTCTATTAAAAACCAATTAGAAATAGAGAACGAGCAAAATTATGATTTTGATGTTATTAGCTTACAACAACAGGTTACACAACAACAGTTATTTTTCACGATTATAGATGTATTTTTTACTATAACTTTAGATGCAACGATAGTTATATGCCTTTTTGGATTGCTCTCATCTTCTTATTCTACAATAATTGAAAGAAAAAAAGAGATAGGGATAATTCGAACGCTTGGGCTGAAAGGAAAGGAAATAACTAAACTGTTCACTATCGAATCATTAATTATAATGTTGAGTAGTGGAACGGTAGGCGTCATTGTGGGATGGACAACTGGATTATTATTAACTACATCAATGAATTTAATGAGCGATTTGCCAAATATTCTCACTTTTCCGTTATCAGATATGATTATGATTTTTACGGTTTCAATTATATTTATTTTGATTGGATTGAAAGTATTATTAAAAAAATCCCGGAAAAAAAAAATTGTTGATATTTACAGAGAAACAATGTAAGGAGGATTAGAAAAAACTTGAGAAGATTTAAAAAAATAATTGTTTTTGTATTAATTCTGAGTTTTCTTTCTACTCCGCTTTATATAAATTTTAAGGAAAAAATCATTGCTCCTAAAATAGAAAATGACAATGATTTTAAATGGGATTTAATAAATCCATCTGACATTGCAGGAACAGATCTTTATGCTGAACAGATTAATGCATTTGTTGCGGGAAACAAGTCCGTCATAAAGCAGTCCCTTTTTACTAATGACACAAGCATAATGCCCCGTTTTGACTCTAGAGATCCCGCATTTTATAAGTGCAATGTTCTCTTTAGTGTATCGAATGGAATTACGCCTGAAATTTTTCCGCGTATCGTAAATGAAGATGGTTTTAATAGGCAATATGAAATGACTTTCAACAGTTTTTCTGGATTCCTTTATTACGACGAAGAAATAAACGAAGATGACGCTAAATTAAGGGCAGAGAGAGCTCTCGAAATCATAAAAAGAAAATTTGAAATTGACCTTATCATGGTTAACGTATCTAACCCATACCTTTTTCCTTTCGTTGGTTATTATCCCGATTGGGACATTTATTTTCACGAAATCACTACTAATCTTCCTATGGATGGGTATTGGAAAGCGTTGGATGTTGAACGTTTAACGTCTGAAGAATATATAAATAGCCAACATTTATCCTCAACATTTCTTTTAGTAAATTCTATAGATTTATTAGATAAAGGTATAACCGAATCAATAGATCAAGTTAATTTTAACATTGATTCTCTCGATTTAGCGTATTTAGAAAATCTTGAGGTTGATAATATATTCGAGCAGTTTTCAAGCGTTTCAGTTGGTAACCTTTCAGATACTTTAGATTCAAATCAAACTACTCAAGAAGATTCTGAAGGTTTTGGTGATATGTTTAGCGGTTTAACTTTGTCAAACGAATCCCATTACACAAGTTTAATGGTACAATACGAGGGTTTAAGTGAGAGTATTAAGAAAATAGGCGAAAATGAGTATAAATTTAATCTATGGGACGCTTTAGGTTATCAAGGCGAACCACTTCAACCAAGTGAAAAAATATTTATAGCCTTAATGGGAGCCTTTATGAGCGAAATAGATATTAATATATTTTGCACTGAAATAGTAGATGAAACTCCTAAATATTTCACCTTTTACGATTTTTTGTTAGAACAAATAGCTTTATTGACGTTCTATGCGGATGTTGATTTTGACGTTCAAACATTAAAGGATTATTCATTTGAATTAATTTGGGTTGATGAAAAAGGATTTAAACAAAATTATGTCAAACCGGTAAATTTAAATGACCCTATTGACGTTATAAATTTTTTACCTCAACTTGGATGGCAAGGTTTACAAGGGATTCCTACAGGGATATTGAATCCTATCGACGATTTTGTAATTACATATAAAGTTTCGAATTCAGAACCAAATTTACTTATTACTAAAGATTTAATTGGGGAAAACGCTTCATTTGGAGTTTATAACAATTTTTCTTTTAATATAATGGCAAAAAATGTAGGAAACGAAACCGCGTGGGGCATCCCTACTCCAATCCCAATAGAATTAGACGATGCATTTTCAATACTTGTAGGGCCTATTGGCGTACTTTTAGGGCTTGACGAAGACCTTAAAGATGCTATTTGGGAGGTGGCAAGAGTTGAATATTCCGGGCAATATGATTCATTAGAAGATTTTTTTAATTTTGACGAGGACCCTCGGATATTTTATTTTGATACCACAGGAGCCGGTTCAATTGATACTTATTATCCAAATTTTAGTAATTTCTCTAACCTTCTACCATATAATGAAAAAATGAACGATGTTATTGATATTATATCTGGACCAAATGGTAATCAACAATTGATAACTTCTTTAGAATCAATAGGACTAACTCCAGATTCTCTAAAAGAAACTTTCACGAATGAAGAGAGTATTTGGAACGATGATAATTGGAAATTAGAGCCAAATGAGATAATTTCGTATACTTTTGACAACTTTTCCATTGAAGAATTTGACACTTTTTCTCAATTTTACAAGTACAATTTCACGATTAAAGAAACATTTCCAGAATTACCCTCAATAATTTCAGGCGTTTCGATCGAAGAAACTTCGCCTCAAATGGCATTGACTAATGACGAAGAAGACTGGATTATCGAATCAGAAGAAAAATATAAAGACCAACATGAAATTGAGGTTCAATTTCTTTTTCAGAATACGACAAATATAGATTTAATTAATAATTCTCTAGATAGAGTTTCAATAGTAATCAACTTCACCGATCCTAGTAATGTTTTGGAATTTGAAGTTTTTAATTTTTCTACAGAAGAATTTCAAAACATATCCGTGTTTTTGACATCAACAGTTAATAATACTTCAACAGTTAATAATACATCAACATTTTCATTCATAAAAAATCAAGGAACTTTAGATTGGCTGTTTGATCCTACAACGAGAGATAATCATACAATCATATTGAAAATAAAGGGTATCAGTACGAGCCTTTTTAATATTTCAATAAATGACTTAGATGTAGAACTTTATTATAGAGATGTTAATGAATATAAAGTATTAGGATCGAGAGTCATCTATACTTCTTTAAGGGGAAAAGTTGAATACATAAGAACCTCAAATTCAATATCTTTAAGTACTTACGACATGGCTTCAATTGTTTCCTATTCTTATTTATCAAGTTATAGCTCAGAAGTGGGGGCGATAAATACCCTTACATTAGTTTTTAGAAACATAGGTTCTGATTTTGCTAAAAATATAAACATTTCAACACTAATTCCGGGAATAATTTACGATCCAATAGACTTTACTATTGAAGAAAATTACTTAAAATATAATATAGCTGAACTTGCTCCTTACACAGAAAAGCAAGTAAGATTTTCTTTTTACGTTCCAAATACTGCAGTAATTAGTAGTACAAATATTAGTTATAACAACCCAGAACATATCCAAAATTTAAATTCAACTATCTTAGAAACTCATCCCAATCAGGTCTGTTTTTCCGCCCCCATTGATTATTTAACTCGTTTCCCTTATATTAAAACAATAGAGATTTATTTTAATGCTTCGAATCTTGCCCCCTCTATAGGAGAGGAACTGGATTTGTCCGTTTACGTTAAAAACAACGGTCTTGAAGGATTTAACATTCAAAACTTAGTTATTTCAATGAACGATCAGTTTGGGGATTTAGCACGAATAGATAGTGGAGATTTAATTCTAGCGGAGATAGGATATAATGAAATTAAATCCTTTGACATAACTTTAATCAAACGCGATTGGAAAGGGTATTTTTATCCTTCCATTAATTATATGAAGAATTCAAAAAATAATTTAGTTCAAATTGCTTCTTCAAAACCATTAATATTAGGGAGAATTAATTTTTCAATTATTAAATCAGTTGATAAGAACCAAATTGAAATTGGGGACATTATAACTGTTGAACTTAATGTTAAAAATGTTGGAACAATTAGTGCTAAAAATATAAGCATCAACGACATTGTTAGCTTCACGGATATCGAATTTAACTTAATAAGTGGTAGTCTTATTAACACAATCTCGTATTTGCAATCAGGAGAGAATATAACCTTCACATATAAAATTCAAGCTATAACTCAAGCCTTATTAAAGTTAAAACCTGCCAGTATTGAGTATTATTACCTATTGCAGACCAAGGACACTTCTAATTTAGTAGATGTTAAAGTAGTAATTCCTGAAATAATTCAAATTTTTTTCGTTTTAGGTCCAATGTTAATTTCTTTAACAGTTTTAACCATTTTCATTTGGAAAACAAAAAAATATAAAGCCAAAAAGTACGAACTTCAACGGAACGAGCTAATGCTTTTCAATGTTTCTGGCAAGAGCACCGTTCTAAAATTTGAGAATACTTTAAGAGATAGATTTAATTCAATTTCTAAGATTCATAGTGAAGAAATTATAGAAAAAGAATATGGAGGTGAATCTATTAGCTGAAGAAACTAATTAAATTCCCAATTATTTTATTTCTTATCATAGGATCGACTGTGGGAATGAGTTTTATTTTTAATTTAATAATTCCATATAAATTAGATTTTGAAAAACAAGGGAGTGTCGACGATCTACAGAGTTCAAGTAGTGGTAAAAAATCTGTTATCGTATTTTTTAATGAATCCATATTTGAAGATGATGTTAAAGATAAGTTTGAATTTTATGGAGGAAATTTTAAAGAAAACGAAGAATGGAACGATTTGTTTAATAATTTTTCAGGATTCGCAGGAGTAATTCCTATAGAAAACATTTCTAACTATAAAAGCGCGGTTCCAGATATAAACATAGAAACTGATGAAATTATTGAAGTTCAAATGAATTATGCAAGCATTCAAACCCAATCAGTTAATTCAACATGGTATATAAATGGTTATAATGGAAATACAAGTTCTTCTATTGCTGTTTTGGATAGTGGTGTAAATCTTAACCATGAATTTTTGCAAGGTAGAATTATAGGTTGGCAGAATTTTATTAGTCAAGATCCGATGACGGATGAGAATGGTCATGGCACATTCATATCTTCAGTTATTGCAGGCACTGGTACTTCAGCTTATAATTCTAGCAGTCCTTCAATTGTGAATTTATACGGCAATTATTCTCATTTAGATCTTTTTGACGAATTCTTGCCTTCTAAAAACTATTCAGTAAAAATATTTTCCGCTAATATATCAAAATCAGATTCGATTATCGCAATAAATTCCACAAGTAATTTTCAATTAAGCGAGATAGATGGATTTTGGTTTGAGTTATATCTTAATTCTAGTTTAGTAAACTCGTCTCACATTCAAAACCCTGAAGAGTATTATTCATTTAGTCATAGTGTTCCTCAAACCGAACGAGGTATTTACGATTTGTACATAAAGTATCACAAAAAAGCTAGTTCTATTCCTTTGTTTTCATTCAATTCGTCTGTTTCGTTCTTTCCAGAATCATATACTGAACATTTCAATCATTTTACAGGAATAGCGAACGCAACTAATATACTGGCATATAAGATAGTAAACCAAACTGGAAAGGGGTATGTATCTGATTTAATATCAGCGATGGCAAGTGTAATTAAAAATCGAACGCAACATCAAATCGTTAGTGTTTGTTTAAGCATTGGCACTTTAGGAGAGGATGTTTCCGCTATTAACGCTGTAATTGATGAAGTAATTGAAAACCATATTTTAGTGGTAATTGCCGCGGGGAATAAAGGGGTTGAAGGTTCAAAACCTTTTAATAAGTTAGGTATGAATAAAAACGCGATTGTTGTAGGAGCAATCAATGATAAGGATCAAATAACATCTTATAGTAGTATGGGGCAGGATGTAGGGAATAACGTTCTAAAACCAGATATAGTTGCTCCGGGAGGTAGTAAATTACCAGATCACCGCTCGCTAATAAGCGCAGACGCAAAATCGAATGAAACTACGGCATCATATGGCACATCAATTTCTACAGCAATTGTTTCAGCAGCAATTAATATATTAATAGACGCAAAATGGGGTAATTGGACAGATTGGGATAATCAGGATTTGTCGAAATGGGTAAAAATACTTAAAGCGATTTTACTAATGACTGCTTCAGAAACGACTCTTGAAAGAGAAGACGATCCCGAAACAGAAATTGATGAAAGTAATTATTCCCCATCGAATTATACTGGATTGTTGAATAGTTTAAAAGATGAACATGAAGGATACGGAAGGTTAAACATACAAGCCGCCATTGATGCCTTAACTAAGAATATTGTAGTAAATCAAACAGTAATTAACAATTTAATTAATTCGAGACTAGATCCTCTTGGTAATCACGTTTTTGCTAGAAGAATTACGCTTCAAGAAGATATCCAATATCTATTTAATTTAACGGATGTAGAAGAAAATGCTGATTTAGATTTATTCTTATTCTCGAACGAGTCTAATCAATATGGAGAACCCATTTTATTACAATCAACACAAAAATGGTATGGAGATTTCGATTCATTTTATTTCACACCAAAATACAATCAAACAGAATGCATTGTTATTGTGAAAGCTCTCAAAGGTAATAGTAGTTTTACATTAAACGTTTCAAATGTAGTAAATAATATCATACCTGAGTTAAAAATTCCTGAAATTATTTATTATGGTGGAACAAAAAATGCTACTGTCATAAGTATGCAAGAGTTTTATGGAAATGCTCCCGCAAATAATTATACTATTGATAGCTATAGGTTTTACATAGAATATTTTGATAACGATAGTTTAAATGTACCTCCACAAGAAGTACTTTTACATATTGTTGAAACTTCAGAGAATTATAGTTTATTTCAATTAGACGAATTAGACAGTAATTATACTGATGGAGCTATTTTTAGAAGTAATTTGATAGAGTTTTCTACGCCTAATACATACCACTATTTTTTTACTGCTAGCGATGGTTTATTTTCAGCGAGATATCCCCAATCTGGAGAATTGAATATTACAATTGAATTCCCAACGGATAGTGAGATGTTTCCTTACGCTCACGATTTTAACGAGAGCTATGGTGGTTGGATACATAATGGAACTGGTTGGGATTTGTTAACGCAGTCCAATCAAAATGACGATCGTTCCCGTTTATATTCTGAAGAGTGGTCAGCAATGTATTTTGGCAGAGATCATAATTATCCTTCAAATTACACTTATCAACCATATCTTATTACAGCCCCTTTTCCAAATGGTTCTTTGAGAAGTCCTTTATTTAACATAACACAGGTTAATGAGAATTTTACTCAAGTTTTTGCTAAGTTTGGTTTAAGAACAAGTATAAATTCTGGAGATGTTATGCATTTGCAAATTAACCCAAATTGGACCGGTTGGATTACTTTAAAAACTTATACAAATGAAGAAAGAGAGTGGTTCCTCGAAGAAATAAATATCACGCAATATATTGGTAATTACGTGCAATTTAGATTCCTCGCATTGCTAGACGATGAATTTGATCCTATCAATTACAAAGGAATAATGTTGGACTATTTTTCTTTAGAAAACCATACTAACATTTATTCCCCCGAAATCGATTTTGTTATCGAAGAGAACTTACTAGCGACGCAAGGTTCTAAATACGACAGCTTTACATTCTCTTGTAGATATTATGATTCTGATGGAAATTATCCCGAATTTGTATACTTGGAGATTGACAATAATAATTACTCTATGATAAACTTATTCGGAGACTGGAACGTCAGTTCCAATTCTATCGGAAATCGCGGGATTCTATTTGTTAAATCGTTAGTTATAGGTAATTTTTCTGATCTTTCCTTCAAATTTCATGTATTTGATGGAAAATTTCATGATTCTACTAGTTATTATAATCAAGATAATTCATTGTTTAGTTTTCAAAACCCTAATTCATTAGAATTTAATGTAAATCGAAATGATAAAATGATTGGATACGAATTCTCAAGTGATTCCCTATCAGAGTATTATGTTGTGGGGAACCCAATACAAAAAGAGTTAACTATGTGGTTAAAAGGAGACAATACTTGGCACACTATTTCTCTATTTACGCAATCATATATTTATGGAGGTTTAGGGGAAAGTTTTGGTAGCCTTAATCAAGGTTACGAAACAAATTGGGATATTAGACTAATTACACGCCCCTTACATGTTGGAAGTGAATATGAGGTTTACTTAAAGTATTATTTTGATATTTCTTTAGAAAATGAATTCAATTTAGAACTTGACGAACTCGATAAATGTACAGTTTCGATATCAAAAAATTTTGGCGAAAGTTGGGTTATTCTTAAGGAATATTTCTTCGATAACGAGATTCTTTCTGGAAATGAATCGTTGGATATTTCGCAATTTTCTGATGAAGATGTAATGATTATGTTTACTTTGTCTACCAACGATATTACTACTGGACTTGGGGATGGATGGTTGTTATCAAACTTATACATAGGTTATAACAAGTCAACAGATTTTGTTAATCCTAATATAGAGATTCTTAGCCCTTTAAATGACGAATTGGTCAGTGGGATTTTTACATTGGAAGCAAATGTTAGCGATGATGTGGAATTAGACAATTCAAGGATATACATATATATTAACAACCAAATTGTTGATAAGACTTTACTTAATTACAACCAAACAACAGGCATTTTAAAATTCCAATGGGATACAACACTATACAATGATGGACGGTATGATATAAAAGTTGTGACATTTGATAAAGAAGGTAATACAGGCGAATCTTCTATATCCGTCGTAGTAGAAAATAGATTTATAGATCTGGTTACTTGGTTAATAATTATAGTAAGTGTTATAGTAATTGGTATAATGTCATATTTTATTGCTGAAAAAAAAGGGAAGGTTTGGATTAAAAATCGAAAAAATTCAAATGCTGAGAAAATAAGGTTAAAACATTTTGATAAAGATCAAATCATCAAGAGGATAGAGTTAATAGAAACTAAAGACGAACAACAAAGACCATTAATTCTTCACTGTAAGTATTGTAGTTCATGGTTTGAATCAAAAAAATTCAACTATATATGTCCAGTATGCGAACACGATCAAATTTATGTAGCATACAATTGTATGAATTGCGGAAAGTGGTACTTTAAAGACGAACCGAGCGATGACTATTATTGTAAAAACAAAAATTGCCAAGGCGTTCGGTTGATAAAACGTGAAAAAGAAAAGATTAAAGGTCTTTTGAATCAAGAAGGTAAACTTCTAAGAAAATATGAAATTAAAAGTAATAAATTTAGCATATTAGGCCCTTAAGTTAAATTAAACTAATAAAAGCGGGAAAAATTGAGTTTGCATAATTATTTATATAAGATTAGGTTAAAAATAAGGTTACCATTTTTAAGACAAGTTTGGCTTAATATTAAAAAAGATCGCGCCAAAGCATTATTTGGCATAGGAGGCATCACTATTTCAATAATCCTGCTCACGGCCATCGGGATGGTGAATAATACCATGTCTTATAATTATATGGGATTAATTACTAGCACAACAGGAAGTTCGGATGTAATGATTTCGCGAACAATGAAAACAGACATAACTTTTAACCCTTTCTTTGATGAAACCATCATAGATGACGAATTGCAAGATATTGATGGCGTGGAAGAGCTTTTTCCCAGAATAATGATGCTCGTAAAAGTATCTTCTGATAAAACAGATTCAAATGGTACATTACAAATCTACGGTATTGACTTTAAAAAAGAAGCAAATAATGGCAATATGGGAAATCTAAATTTAGTTAATCAAAATGGCACAGAAACGGGTGAAATTTATACCAACGAACCTGGAATGGGGGAATGTGCCATTTTATGGCCCGTAGCAGAATTATTAAACGTTAGTTTAGGGGATTTAATACATTTGGATTATCAAGAATATAGTTTAGATGTTGAAGTTGTCGCAATTTGCAAGCAAGATTTAAGATTTACAGACTTTGAAAATGCATTAATAATCATTAATTTACAACAAGCCCAATCTTTTTTGCAAAGAGAGGGAGAAGTTAATTTGATTATGGGAACATTTGAAAATGCACAATCCATATACGATGTTAGCGATATAGATGTTACAAAAAGGAAAATAAGAGAGATAGGAACTCGAATTCAACAGGAATTGGACCCAAATATTTATTCGGTGTCAATGCCAAAATTAGATGAATTAAGTGGTCAGCAATTCATGTTAATTGGAATGACTATTATCTTTTGGTTTATTACGGGTATATCTATGCTCATTACAGCGATTTTAATAAATTCGATTCTTTCCACCTCTACTGAAGAAAGAGTAAGAGAGTATGGCATTTTAAGGGTTGTGGGGGGAAAAAAGTCATTCCCTGTCAAAATGGTTGTCTTTGAAGGCGTATTAATAGGAGTCGTAGGATCTATCTTAGGAATTATTATAGGAATAATATTTACACCCCTAATAGTAGACTCTTTATTCATTGTAATGGACTTTCCAATTCAAAATATGGAGTATGTAATCCAACCTCAGACAATTATTTTAGCTTTTTCAATAGGATCCATTGTTTCTTTAGTTGTTTCGTTGTTGCCAGCTTTTAAAACTGCGAAAATTGATATTATAAAATCTATTACACCATTTCATCAAAAAGAAGAAGGATGGGAAATAAAAAAGGAAGGAAGTATGAACGTTAGGAGTTTTCTAATTGGAAGCTCTCTTGCTACAATCGGTATGCTTGTTTTTATTTTACTACCAAGCGTCTTCATAACAGGCGATTTTATGCTAATTGCTGGCTTTTTTATTGGACTTATTGCAGCTATATTACTTGGGTTAGTATTCGCATCGGTGGGTGTTATACCATTTATTCAGAGTATACTTATTGGAGCAATTACACCATTTATTAAAAAGTATGCTAATATTATTAAAATCTCTCTAAAAAGAAACAGAAGGCGTAATACAAGCACAATTGTAATGTTTGCTATTAGTTTTTCTTTTATATTTTTTATTACAAGTGTTTCCGAAATGGAATCAAAAAATATGTCTTTAAATTTAAGATTTCAGTACGGTTCCGATTTGGTTTTAATTAACCAAGGTTTAGAATCTGACGTTGACGCAGTTACCTTAGATATGATCCAAGAACTCAATTCTATTCAAGGAATAGACCAAACTGCGTTAATAATGTACAATATGTTTGATATTACAGCTGTCATGTCAGTAATATTTGACTTCGGCGATAGTGGTCCAAGTTTTGATGAAGATTCTATAAATGATGCGTTCTCAAACATTTTTGAGTTTTATGCCGCACAAGCAGTAACAAAATTTCAAGTAAAAGCTGCTGATATTGCTAATTTTGACGAAAGAGAAGTTGGGTTTATTGGTATTGAAGAAGATTATTATAGATTGATGGATAAAGATCTTATGATTTGGAGTAGCCCGCAAAGTGGTTTTAATTATTCATTTACTCAAATTTTTGATTATAACAACACCTGCATAATTGCTAATGCTCTCGCTAGCGTTCTTGGAATAAGCGAAGTTGGCGAATATATACGATTAACATTCAGCAATCCTCAAATTCCTAACGATCCAGGAAATGTTACGCTTTTCCGCGTCGTAGGCATCTCAGGAGGGATGCCCGGATTTACCAACTTTAAAAGTTCTGAAGCTACAGCAAATGGCGGAGGTATAATGGTATCCTTAGATAATTACATGCGTTTAATGAATGTTGAGGATCCTGGCGGTTCAAATATGATTGTCGATAAAGTCTTCATTAAATTATTAGACGATTCCGAAGAAAATATTGAAACCACAAAAGAAGAAATACAAAACATATCCTCTGAAAAAGATTATTTTCTTGATGATGCAATATCAAAAATCAACTTTATGCAAGACATGTTTGAAAGACAGAGTAGTTTGATGGAGATCGTTCTATGGTTCGCTATAGTTATCGCAATCTTCGGATTAGTCAGTACTATGTATGCAATTATTTCTGAGCGGAAGTTTGAAATCGGAATTTTGAGATCACTTGGTATGAAAGCTAAAGACGTAAGGAACTTATTCTTGATTGAGAGTTTCATTATAATGTTAAGCAGCGGAGCTATGGGGACATTAATTGGGACATTTTGCGCCTACCTGATGGAAACGAATTTGGGAATGATGACTGAGATGCCAATTGTATTTGCAATTCCTATGGATGTTTTAATAAGGGTTTTTACTCTTTCAATAACATTTGGAGTTTTAGGAATGTACTTAGTCCTCAGTAAACTAAGTAGACAATCTGTAATGGATATCTTCCGCCAGACGTTTTGACTTGTTATTGATTTTTTTTAAAAAATTCAATCAATTTTTTCCAAGCCTTTCCGCGGTGTGAAACAGTATTCTTTTCATCAGTGGTTAGTTCTGCAAAGGTATTTGTTGGGATTTCATTGGGAATAAAGATAGGATCAAAACCAAATCCATTTGTACCCCTAATTGTTTCTGAGACTTTTCCTTCGACAATACCTTCAAATAACAATGTTTTATTCATTGGTTGAAAGTACAGAGCGATGACTGCTTCAAAATGAGCTTTAGTATTTTTGAAATTATCGATAAGTTTTAGAATTCCTTTGTTTCCAATTGTATTTAATACGAATTTAGAATAAACGCCCGGAAAACCGTTAAGAGGGATATCTATAAAAAAACCAGCATCTTCAATAAAATAGGAATTGTTAAGCTTTCCTTTTACGCTGTTTAATTTAAAAAGAGCTACTTCTTTAATACTTGTCGCTTGAATTTCTGTTGTATCAATCGTATTTTGCTTTAACATATAAGATATCTTCTCTTTTTGAAACATTCTTTCAATTTCATTAAATTTGTAATTATTACTTGTAATAAAATAAATCATATCTTTTCCGTCAACCATAATTACTATAATTTCTAGATTTATTTTAATATATAACAAATTAAAATAATGTTAGATTTATAATATAAGGATTATTATGATTGAAAAATATGATTATATCGTAATTGGAGCAGGAATAGCGGGTTTGCACATAGGAGCATTATTGTCTCAACATGGTAAAGTATTAGTGCTGGAAAAAGCCAAAGAGATAGGAGGAAGAGCAAGAGTTGCTGATATTAATGGTTTCAAGCTAGATTTTGGTCCCCATCCCGTAAGATTTGGTCCAAAAAGTGCTTTGGGAGCTTCTTTAAGTGAAATTAATAAACCAATTAATTTCATAAAACCAGGGACTTCATGGGCGTTTTTAAACGATGGAACAAGAACGATCTTTCCTTCTGGTGGAATTATGGCTGTAATAAAAAGTAAATTGGTTCCAACGCTTAAAACATTAAAATTTATGATTAAAATAAAAAAAATGAGCACTGAGGATTTCGAGAAACTATACGATCTATCGTTGATACAATGGTTTGATCAAGAAAACATTGTTCCCTCTCTTCAAAAATTTTTAATAATGGCAAGTTCTGCAATTCAAGTAAATCCCTTTCCAGATAGATCTTCAGCGGGAGAATTATTGCATAATTTTAGTAGAGTCTTGAAATTGGGGAGTGTTTCTTACCCAAAGGGAGGTTGGACATCAATCTTTAATGCTTTTCTAAACAAAATTAAGGATAATGGTGGAGAAATTAGATTGAATGAGGTGGTGAATAAGATTATTGTAGAGGATTCAATAGCAATAGGTGTTTCCACTAAGGATAAGCTGATACATGGGAAAACAATAATCTCAACTATTCCTGTTCAACAATTGTTTACCGTATTAGATGAGACTTTATGCGAAAAAAAAATCGTTGAAAAATGTAAATCTCTAAGACCAACTGCGGGTGTTTCAATAGACTTTTGCTTATCAAAACCAATTAGTGATATAAATGGAATAATCTTCTTTGATAGCCCTTTAGCATTTGGCTTTATTCCGTCTAATTTATCTCCAGAAGTCGCGCCCAAAGGGAAATCATTAATGACATTCTTTACGGCGGCTAATTTAGAGGATATTAAGGATAAAAATACGATGAAAGAGATTCACCAAAGTTTAAGGGATACTATTTTAAGATTCTTTCCTGATCTCGAACAATATTTAGTGCATGAAAGACCATTGTTTTTCGAAATGGTTGATGGTGTTGAGGTAAACATAGAACAACATAAATTCAAAAGACCTGGAAATGTTATTAAAGGTATTAAAAAATTGTATATTAAGGGCGATAGTGTTGGGGGTTCAGGGGCAGGAGGAGATATCGGGCATGAATCTGTACGAAACGCATACAAATCGATTAGAAATCAGAATTATTAACTAAATACAAGAAAAAAATAAATTTCTTTAGCTTCTGTGGTTTGAATTGACTAAATTCAAAAATTTTATTTTAAATGATTCTTTTTTTATTTTATCAACAATACTAATTGTATTAATTATTTTATAAACTGAGACGCAAAAAATGGCTCGAATGCACTCAAGAAAGAAGGGTAAGTCCGGTAGTACTCGACCAGCAAGATTGGAGAAGCCGGTATGGGTAGAACTCTCTTCTGAAGAGGTTGAAAACGAAGTTGTTAAACTAGCTAGGAAAGGGTTTTCTCAATCGTTAATAGGCGTGAAATTAAGGGAT
>DAOUUT010000188.1 GCA_030668025.1 Promethearchaeota archaeon | reverse complement strand
TTAATTCTCAAAAATATGGGAGTAAATTAGGAATCATATTAGACAAGTCTAAATTAACAAAATTAACAAATTTAGTAAAAGAATGCGAAAACATCAAATTAACAACGATTTTATCTCATTATTCTACTCAAATGAATAATTTTGGACAGTTTAATAAAAATATAGAATCTCTCATAGAAAATGTTGTAATTTTATCAGATGCTGGGATTAATGTAGAAAATATTAATTTAGGAGGCGGTTTTCCGGAAGCAGTTATAATGCCAGAAACCCAATTAAGAGAAATAGCGAATAATATAAACTCAACCCTAAGTAACTCTGAGTTCAATTTTAAAAACATCTATTTTGAACCAGGACGCTATTTTATTGGAGATGCTGGTATATTTCTTGCGAAAATTATTAAAGTATCTGAAGATAGATGGATTTTTTTAGATATAGGAAATCATATTTGTCCCAAATTCGCAAAGTGCTCTTTAAGATTTTACAACGCATCAAAAATTAACGAACCACATAAATTTAAAACTTCAATAGCTGGAATTGTGCCTACTGATCAGGATGTATTAGCGAAAAATTATTTTTTTACTAAAGATTTAAAAGAAAATGACATAGTAATGGTTACGAATGTCGGAGCGTATACTCTGACTTTTTCTAATCGGTTTCCATATACACTCCCTAAAATAATTCTTGTTAAGAATAGAACTCTTTCCGAAATTTTTGATCCTTTGAGAAATTATGATTTTTCCCTAATTTAACTATTTGAAATTATTCTTTTTGTAATCTGCAAATAATATGAGCATATTATATTAATTCTAAAATTTCATTTATAATATTTCTATAACACATACAAAACAATCTGTTGTTTTTTAATGGAATCTCTAATAAGAAATGCTAGAAAGAGAGAAGTAATCAAACCAACTCGTGAAAATTTTGGTTACGCTAACATAAAAATTGTTGGATGCGGAGGCGCTGGAAACAACACCGTTAATCGGTTAATGAAAATAGGAATAAAAGGAGCAAAATGTGTAGCTGTAAATACAGATCTCCAACATTTAGAAAGCGTTGAGTCCCACATAAAACTGTTAATCGGTAAAAATTTAACACGAGGCTTAGGTGCAGGTGGTAATCCCGACATTGGTAGAGCTGCAGCTGAAGAATCACGTGAAGATTTAACAAAGATACTAAGAGAAGCAAATTTAGTATTTATTACCTGTGGAGAAGGTGGGGGGACTGGGACCGGAAGTGCACCTATAGTAGCTGAAATAGCCAAGCTTGAAGGGGCAATAGTTGTAGGCGTAGTCACATTACCGTTTGATACTGAAATAGGAAGAATAGAAAAAGCTCAAATGGGACTTAATGAATTAAAGAAATATGCGGATACACTAGTAGTAATCGATAATAATAGCCTTTTAGACATTGCTCCAGATTTACCGATTATAGAGGCGTTTAGCGTCGCAGATGAAGTTTTAGCAACGATGGTAAAGGGAATAACTGAAACGATTTCTTTACCTTCCTTAATTAATTTAGACTTTGCTGATGTTAGGACTATATTAAGTACGGGAGGTGTAGCAATTGTGGGAGTGGGTGAGTCTGGCAATAAAGGTAACCGCGTAGAGGAGGCCATTGAAGACGCACTCAACTCACCATTATTAGATGTATCTATTGATGGTGCTAAGGGTGCGTTAATTCATATTTGTGGAGGAAACGATATGACTCTTGCAGAAGCAAATTCTGTAGCAAAGAAAATTTCTGAAAAAATGGATGTGAACAATGCAATGGTAATCTGGGGTGCCCGAGTAAACGATGAATTCGACGGATATTTAAGAGTTATGCTTCTTATAACGGGTATTAAATCACCACAGATTTTTGGACAAGATATATCACCCGTTCAATCATTTGGTAAAAAGAACATATCTAAGCAAAAACTGGGATTATCGGATGATATTTTTAACATCGGTGAACTTGCTTTTGATTAATTTAATATTTACTACTCCTTTTTAAATTCATTTCTTTAATTAATTATATGGATCTAAAATATTGCTCTAAAACCCAAAAAGAAGTAAGTATAGTTGTAAAAAGTCTAGTTGAGTGGGAAAATTTATTTTCTATCAATGTAAAATATTTTTATGAAGGATGGGCTGTATATCTAAGAGAAAAGAGCATGTATCCTCGATGTATAGTGATTTTCAAACCTTACTCTAAGGAATGTTTTTCGATTAAAAGTTTTGAGATCAATTTTGATAAAATCAAAAGTGAATCTTATAAGGAGCTTTATGTTAATGAAAGTATTTACTCTATTTCTAATCTTTTAAGTGAAATAAAGCAAGTTATATATGGAAAAGATATGTTGGGAAATATCAAGAAATTGTTGTAGTAAGATTCATAACTATTTCAATTCAATATGAAACAAATATCCAAATATAAAGAAAGCTAAAAACTCTAATTAAAATTGAGGCTTATATAATTTTTTAAATTCTTCCTTCTTTTTATCGTTGTATTTATTTTCTAAATACTTTAGTACCGTGTGATGAGGCATCCCACTCAATATCATACTTACTGCTTTTCTTGCTATTTGTAAATTCTCATAATCGGAAATGATTGAAACTGTTTTCCCATAGACCGATACATAGCTCTCGGCAAATCTTTCGATTGCTTTTCTCATTTCACCATTCCTACCGATTAACCTCCCTTTTAATCTTTTTATTTTCTTCTCAGATTTTCCTAATATGCTATACAGATTAAAAACTTCTATGTCAAAAGTTTCGTCTAGAAGCTTCATAGCTTTAATTGGGTTAAATCCTCTGTTTATCGCATTAATCATTTTTTGAGCAGTAAAAATATTAAGGGGATTATATTTTGGGTGCTCTATAACAGGTCTCACTTCGCAATCTCCAGATTCACTGTCCAAATTAATCTTAACTCCCAGTGACTCTTCAATTTCTCTTTTAGTTTCACCGTTTTTTCCAATTATTACCGCAATTCTATTTTTTCCTATTTTCATAATCCTACTTTAACTTTATTACCTTCAATAATGAATGTTTATTTTTTTATTTATCTAAATTTATAACTTCGTAATAAAAATCTTCTGGATTAGGAATTTCAATTCCGATTTTTTCAAAATAATTAAAAACATTCTTAATATCTCTGACTAAATAAACTTCTGATTTTGGATGATGTGTAGTGACTGCTTGTGAGATGTCAATTACAATTGGTTTTTGATTATGATATAAAATATTAAATTCGGATAAATCGCCATGAACTAAGTTTGCTTTTTGATATAAATTTTTAATAAAGCCAAGAATTTCATTTAATAGTTTAATGGGTTCCTTTGGTAACTTTATATCCTTAAGTTTTGGTGCAGGAATTGACCCAAAACCAATATATTCCATGATTAAAATATTATTTTTTGTATAGATTGGCTCAGGTACGGTCAAACCTACTTTATAAGCCCTTTTAAGATTTTTAAACTCTTTACTTGCCCATAAAAAAATAATTTTTGATATATTATGTGGTATTTTTTTAAATCTAGGATCTCCTATAATATAATTTCTCATCCATCTTGATGTATTACTATCAATCTTATAAATCTTCATCGCAACTTCACGATTATTTTCACCGTAAGCAAGGTAAACGTTTGCTTCCTTACCTGCAGAAATTATCCCTTCTATTCTGTTTAAACGCCCTATTTTTAATAATTTATTTACTTGTAAATACATTCTTTCATCAAAAACAGAATCTACAGTGGCTCTTTTTTTAGTTTGATCAATTTTTTTTATTCTTATTGAATCGATCTTCTTTTTTTCCAAATTATCTAATCTTGTATTAAATTTTTTATTAAAATCATCATTTGAAATTTCTCTTTCAAGTTCTTCCTCATCTTCATCAATAATATCATTGTTTTTTTTTTCCACTTAATCCCCATCCATAATCCTTTTAAATGCTTTTTTATCATCAAAAAAATAAAAGTTTTTTATGAGTTTAACATGGTTTTCATCTCTTAATAAAACCCTATTTTTGGTAATATTCTCTACAAAATATTTGGATTTGTTTATGAAAATATAGTCATTTTTTTTAATTGGTAAAAATTTTATAAGTGTTTTTAATCTATAGAGATTTCTTCCCTTTTGAGCATCTCTCCCTACTAGCTTTTTTGTTCTTTTTAAGATAAAATTATATTTTGACTTTAAATGTGAAACTATGTGTTTCATTAACTCATTCGTACTTAAATACAAATCCACACCAAGTTTTTGATCTTCCATTTTTGAAATATATTGTTTATCGTCTTTTTTAAAGATATTCTCTACAAGATAAAGGACATCATCCGAAACTTTTTTAATAATCTCAAATTGATTCTCATTTTTTACCCGTAATTGAATAATTGATAAAAAATACATCCCCCCTCTTAAATTAGAGCAATTTTTACATAACTCGTAATTTATTTTGACTTTTATCGTTTGTTGATGGGTAATTTTATGATCTTCTCTCAAAGTTCCTGTAATTGTAAGATCAAAGGAAGATAACAAATCTTTTGGAGAAAACATTAATTCTTCAAATGAGAATGAAAAAGCGATTAAATCTTGTTTTAAAAAAGATTTTAATAAAAATCGAGATATTGCCTCTTCAATAATTGGAAATAATTCATTTTCAGCAGACTCAATCCATTCTTCTTTTTTTGAATATTTCCTGCAATCGTTGCACATTTTAAAACTGATGCTTTTTGGCAACTCAAATAATGGATTTTCTTTTAAATAACAGTTAAGGCACATACTAAAATAAGGCGTTTTTTCTTCTAGAGCCGTTCCACATATTGCACAAAATCTATGAGGCATTAAAACATCATTTTTATTGCCATTGGAATACTATTAATTTTTTTAATTCCTTGTTTAGAAAGGATTTTAAGGGCAATTGCCTTGTTGGTTATATTTTCACCCACTATATTAAAGTATGACGCCTTTTTTAACAATTCTCCTGCCTTATCTATGCTTACTAGATCACCCCTAAAAAAGCGATCACTAATTTCAATTTTCAAATTGCCCTCGATAAAAATTTGGTTTAATAACAACTCATCGCAGCATGCAACCGTATCGATACCATTTTGACGATGGATTTTAAGATATACTCTCATCTGGCGATCATTAAACTATATTTATTTTTCTTTTATTTCTTCATGTGCTCCGCAAGCAGTGCATTTAAGAAACTTTTTTTTCCCTTCTCTTTGAATTTCTGTATCAGGTTTATTACAAATTTTGCATAATACAAAAGTTTTAGAATATAATTCAATTAACCGATTTAAAGCTTGTTCTTTATAAACTCCTTTTAAAAATAGGTGTTGTCCCCTCATTTCTCCCATCGTACCTACTTTTTTTAAAAACTCAACAATGAAATGCTTTCGATCGCGATTTAAAGTAGTGATAATTTTATTGAAATTTGTAATATAAATGTTCTTAGCTTCTATTCTTATCTTAACTTTTGGTATTTCAAATCTAGACAATTTCTTTACATTGTCGGGGATATTTTCATAACCTTTGTCTAATAATTCCTGATAATTGTTTATATCCATTTTAGTTTACCTTTTTTTACTTTTTCTACTAAATATAAAATCATTCTAACAAAAATAATTTTTCTATTTTGAAAAATTATTTGAAAAGAAAATTCAAAAAATTCGCTTATAGTTAGAATTGTTTTTAGTAACTTTGATATATATTTTCCTCTGTTGGATAAATTTTTGATTCCATCGTTAAATCGTTAATATATGTCCTCAGTTTATTTTCGGGAATTTGCAACTTAAATTGTAATTCTTTAAGACTTATACCATTTCCGTCTTGAGAATATTCATATATTATCGAAAAAATCTTTTCTTTAAGCTTATCAACTTCTGAAGGCTGCTCTTCTCCAAATATTTTGTTTATTCGAATTTCTTCTGAAGTATTATCAAAAGAGAACTCTTCATCTGTTTCAAAATCAATAGGAATCTCGTGAAGATCTCCTGATTTTATTTTTTTTATTAATTCAGCGTCTCGTAATAAGATATAATTTGGATCTTTCACTTTTTTTATCAACTTGATATTACTAATTTGAACGGTATCACCATAAAAACCCACTCGTCCTAAAATATCTACAATATCTCCTTGATTTAAATCGTTATATTTATCTAAATCAACATCCCACTTGACAGCAGAAATTAAACCTGTTCCATCATCCAGTTCGAATCTTAAATTGGTGTTTAATTCCCCTGTTGATGTATTACTAACGAAATCTTCTCTATTAGTGATTGTTGCGACAAGTCGAATTTTTCTAAGAACTCCAAAGATCGTGAATAATGACTTTTCTTCAGCGTTATATTTCCCTTCTAAAAGATGTTTAACCCAACAACGAATTGCTGGAAAATATTCATAAGATTGAGTTCCACTCATAATTTAACTCATGTGAAATTTCTATTATATAATCGATTATTATATTAACAAATTTTATGAAATATAGGCGTGATTATTAATTGTTAAATATAATTAATTTTCTCTTTATTTTAATTCATTTTACATTTTATCGCTTTAAGATAAAGAATGAAATAAAATAGCGGGGACTGGAATCTCAGATTGTTGTAAATCAATCAAAATCTTTTGAACCAGTGTTCTCAGGGTTATGAGCCCTGCGGCATAAACCAGGCTAGCCCACCCCGCTAAGGTGAGAATAACTCTTTTTTATAGATCTTATAATTTTTTTATCTTTTAATTTTTTATCATTTTTATGAAGATTATGGTTGTATTTTTTTAGTTCAAAATATATTAACTTACGTTCAAAATATATTAACTTACAATTATTTAAAATAAACACATCTCTTTAAAAAAATGGTGGATTCACATTCAAAAAGCTTTTTCGGACAGAACACCGGAATGATAGTAAGTAGCTCCTCGAGCTCAGACCCCTTTATTTTTATACATTGCATTAAAAAGAAACCTGATGGAATTTGGGAAAAAACTTCGACCAATGAAGGTAAAATAATTAAAATTTCGTTAGAAGAGATCGTTATGATCTTGAGAGTGTTAAATCGTCAAACTCTAAATTGGCAAAGTCACCATATTTACAAGGATAAGAACACTTCGCTATCTTTTAATTGGGAAGACGAAGATGCAAATATATTGTGGATTAATATTGGAATTTATTCTAAAATGCTTAATCTTGCTCAAACGGAAATTTTGAGGTTATTATTGATTCATTTACTTAAGGAAAAAATAGTTTATTCGACGATACCAAAAAGAACTAGCAACGAAAATAAAGTAATAAAACTTAAACAAGAGGATCATTGTAACATGAATAAAATTGAAGAAATTAATGAAGAATCTGATTGTTATAAAATCGCCCTTTTTTCTGACATAGTTCTTCAAGGAGATATCCTAAAAGACTTGAGTAATGTCGATGGAATAATCTTGGGAGAAACAGAAAAGGCTATTTTAATTGAATT
>DAOUUT010000189.1 GCA_030668025.1 Promethearchaeota archaeon | reverse complement strand
CGGTAAGCAAGTCGCGTTAGTGACGTTAGATGCGATATTTGCGGGTCATATAGTCAAAATTGCTTCAAAGATACCACAATTGAAATTAATAATAGCTACAAGTGTGGCCGGCTTTTTGCCAAAGATCAAGCAAATTCTGGGTAAAGCGTTAGGAAAAGTCCCAAAAGGTAAGGTAACTCCTTTAGAAGGAATAAAAATTATTGATTTTCATAAGGAATTAATATTGAATTATTCCACGGATCCAGTTGATGTTAAAGTAACTCCTGATGATATTGGATGGATTCAATACACGGGAGGAACTACGGGACCGCCAAAAGGAGCGATGTTAAGTCATAGAAATTGCGTTTCAACCCAAAAATGCATTATCTCGTGGCTTCAATGGGAAAGGGGAAAAGGTGTATTATGTTCAGGCTTTCCAATGTTTCATATTGCTGGATTAACCGTTACTGAAGCAGCTGTAGCTTCGGGGTTTAGTCAAATATTGATCCCTAACCCTCGTGATACTAACCATATGATTAAAGTCATGAATAAATATCATCCTACAAACTTGGTTAATGTACCCTCTTTATATCAACTTTTAATAAATAATCCAAAATTTAAAGAGATAGATCATTCAGAATTAGGAACGTGTGTTTCTGCAGCAGCTCCATTTCCAAAGGAATCTCAAGAAGAATTAGAAAGCATTATTGGAAAAGGAAAATTGTTAGAACTCTACGGTATGACGGAAACATCTCCCGTATCGACAATGAATCCTTCGTTAGGGTTAAAAAAATTAGGCACTATTGGTATACCATTTTTAAACGTAGATCTCAAAATCGTGGATCCTGAAACTAATAAAGAAGTCCCACTAGGCGAACCTGGAGAAATATGCGTAAAAGGACCGTTAGTAATGAAAGGATACTATAACAAGCCCGATGAAACGAAAAAAGCGATTGATAAAGATGGATACATGCATACTGGCGATGTAGGAATTATGGACGAGGACGGATATATTCGAATAGTCGATCGTACAAAAGACATGATAATTGTTGGAGGATTTAAAGTATTTTCAGCTAAATTGGAAGATACTTTGACTAAACATCCCGCTATTGGAATGGTAGCTACAATTGGTTTGCCCAATCCCGATCATCCTGGATCTGAAATTGTTAAAGCGTTCATCCAGATTGATCCGAGTTATGAATTTGATGGAAACGAAGACGCATTGAAAGAGGATATAACAAAATTTGCTAAGGAAATGTGTTCACCTTACGAAGTCCCTAAAATAATCGAATTTACTGAAGAACTACCACTAACTACTGTTGGTAAAGTTGATAAAAAGTCTCTGCGAAAATAATTTTCTGGATGATCTCCAGAACTTAAATAACAAATTTTTTTATTTTTTAATTTTTATTTATATTTCTATTGAAGAGATAAAAGTATATATATCTTAAATTAATGTTCTTCTTCAATTTCATTTTTTACAATGTTAACGATACGAGGGAACACATCACCAATTTTTTCGTGGATTACAACTTCTGCAAATGAATCTACATCCGTTTCTTGAATGTTAATAATTGCGATTTTAGCACCCAAAGAAAGTGCTTTTCTTGGATAAAATGCCACGGGATATACTAATAAAGAACTTCCAAGAATGATTAATAAATCGCAATTATTAAGCATGTCGTCTGCTTGACTCAATATTTCTGAACGTAAAGGTTCTCCAAAAAAAATCGTGTTTGGTTTCAATAGGCCATTACATACTTCGCATGAAGGACGACTCTCACCCTTCATAACTTGATTTATCATCGTTGTAATGGGATAGATTTTATTACACGCCATACAAATTGCTTCGTGAGCTGTCCCATGTAACTCCACAATATTTTTACTATGTGCTTTTTGGTGAAGAGCATCAATATTTTGAGTAAGAATTCCTTTTAATTTGCCAAGTTTTTGGAGTTTAGTTAACATTTTATGACCCTTGTTAGGTCTTGCTTTAAATATGTTCACACCCATCTCAAGCATAAAATCTAGATTTTTTTTAGTATCAGACACATACGAATGGATGCTCGCAAACTCATCAGGATTTACTTTTTCCCACAAACCAGTACCTGGGCTTCTAAAGTCCGCAATTCCGCTCTCTGTGCTCATACCTGCCCCAGTTAATACTACGATGTTGTTGGCATCAAGGATAAGTTGAGCAAATTTTTGAATTTTTGCATTCAAATCATTCATTTAAGAAATACTCCAAATTTATTTTGAAACTTTGTTAACGATAGACCAAATATTTAATATGATTAATTTTATTTATTGAATATAAGATAATATTATAACTATATTAATTATTGAATCTCCATGTCTGCTGTACATTCTAAATTTCAGAAATCATTTATTTACAAAATTTGCGTCGTAGGAAATGGCGGAGTCGGAAAGACATCCATGGTCCTTAGGTACTGCGAAAATCAGTTTAAAGAAAATTACTTAATGACTATTGGCTCAAATTTCAGTACAAAAACTGTAGAGTTAGCTGATTATCCCGAAATTCAAGTAAAACTTCAACTATGGGACCTTGCTGGACAAAAACATTTCTCATTCGTCCGTCCACCATTTTATCGAGGGGCATCGGGCATCATTTATGTGTATGATTTGTCTAGACGCTCATCATTTGTCGATTTAATAGAGTGGCGGGATGAAGTTGAAAGAGTAATTAAGCAAAAAGCAAGTATTTTAGTAGGAAATAAACTCGATTTAGCAAGAGAGGGGAAAAGAGAAGTATCAGAACAAGAGGGGGAGGCTCTCATGAGTGAATTAAATGTATTTAAATATTTTGAAACCAGTGCTAAAGAAGGTGATTCAGTAGAAGATGTATTTAAGCTTTTAACTTTAGAAATCCTTAAATCCTCCGGAAAAATTTAGTTTTTAATGTATAAACAATAAATTAAAATTGCTTATTTAATTTTTAACTAATAACAATTTATAAATTTATAAAGTTCTCAAAATAAGTTAGGGAAATTGATGATTTAATCATGTTTGGCGGAGGACAGGTAAAATATGATAGGGCTCTTACAGTATTTTCGCCCGAAGGAAGATTGTTCCAAGTAGAGTATGCTTTAGAGGCTGTAAGGCGCGGTACTTTAGCTGTGGCTGTAAAAACAAAAGATGCTGTTTGTTTAGGAGCTCAAATTAAAATTCCTTCAAAACTAATGGATGCTGATTCCATTGATAAATTATTTCAGGTTGACGAGCACATTGGCGTTGCTATTGCAGGTTTGCATGCAGATTCAAGGACTTTAATTAACTACGCACGAGTTCAAGCACAATCTTTTCGTTTAACATATGATGAGCCTGTAAGATTAAATATGCTTGTAAAATCCTTAGCAGATATAAAGCAGCAATACACCCAATATGGAGGCATAAGACCGTTCGGTTGTGCTCTTTTCTTCGTTGCCATTGATGCAAAAGGCACTCAAATTTACACTACATCTCCAAGCGGGATTTATCGGGCATTTAAAGCTTACGCTCTAGGAAGTGGCGAAGCAACTGCAAGAGAATATTTAAAAGAGAATTATAAGGAAGGAATGTCTTTCGACGAGATCATAAAATTAGCGCTTAATACGCTTAAAGAATCTAATGATGAAGTCTCCACCAAAGAGAACATCAGACTTGTTTATATTAAGGCTGAAGATAAAAAATATCACGAGTGCTCGAAGGACGAAGTAGAGCAATTTTTAACGACTTTATAAAGCTTCTTCTTCTAATTTTTATTTGCTTATTTCAAGTTACCTTATTTTAAAAAGAAAAAAATAAAAAAAAATATTATTCAATTACTGATATTAAATTTTCTTGAGATTCGTAGAAAATATCACCATCGACAATCAAAGTCCATTTAAAGTAAATTATTACGTTTCCTTTCGTAGTGTTTAATAATCCATTTAGGACTAAACCTTCACCAAAATATAATGTAGTATCTATTATTGTAAAATTTACTCCTGAATAGTCGCCGTCTATAAATGCAGTGCTTACAATTGGATATGTTGGAGGTAAAATTAAGCTATAATCGACATCAATGGAAGTTGAGCTATATGCAGTTAGAATAACTTTAACATCCAAACCATCCGCAGAGAAGTTAGTATCGAAATTTTGAAGAGTTATTTCGAAGTTTGCTGGATCATCTGGGTAAGACATAGAAGCTTCCATCTCAAAATTATATGAAATTGGGACTTCAGAAGTCGTTTCACTCTCCGTAAAGTTCAGATTGTTGTATGCCTCTTGAGCGTTTTCACCATAACCAACATTTCTAATAAATGCTTCTACAAATCCGGCTAATTTTAGCTGTTGAAGGCTGCCAGCAGTGCTATATGTAGGGATATAATAATAGATTGACCCTCCAAGGGGGTATATTAAAGTATTTCCGTGTCTAGCACCTGAGATTAAAGTAAGGTCTTGGGTAGCTTCAGAGCCATAAGTTTCTCTCGCTATTTTAGGACCAATTAAACTTTCCTCGGAATCCCTTGTATAATAGAAAATTGCTTCACCAAAATGATCACCGTGTCTGACTACATATATTCCTGCGAGTAGTGTCGCTGTTTGACCTTGATATTCAACTAAATCTAAACCAATATATTCAATTCCTTGACCTAAATCAGTTTCTATGTAGAACAAATTACCATCTTCGGGTCTTTCGTGGAAATCATCGCCTCTTTTCCATGTTTGAGCGTTTTTTACGTGATATTTGTAATTCGCTTCTAATTGCAACTCAAATAAATCCTCTGGATAGCGTAATTGAGCTTTTAACCAATCTGGGACTGGTTGCCAATCGTATTTTGTCAAATAAATTTCCCAGAGAGGCGAAGTTGGGTCACCGCTAGTGTCTAAACTCGGATTTTCATAAAAAGACATCTCCCCAGTTAATACATCAACTAAACTAACGCCTAAAAATCTTAATATAGGAAATTGAGCATATGAACCTACATTGATGTGTGTATAAATCGAAACGGCGTAATACATTTTACCTTTGGTCATATCAAATACTAAGTAGGGATCGCTGTCAATTCTTAATTGAGGAAGGAGTATCTGTTCAACTCTGCTTATAACATTTCTATTAATCAAATACTCATGTTCACTTTCAAAAGCGTAAGCAAAAAGTCCTATGTTTAAAGTTTTCCAAAACCCTTCCAAGCCAGTAAGAACCCCATCTGGTTCTTCCTCGTATGTATACTTGATACCAGGAATTTCATTTGCCCACTCAGTATTCAGTAATATATCTGAATCATAGGCACCTAGAGCCCCCGCTTCGTAATAACCTAAAGTTTGTTCGAGATATCGTGCACTTTCACTTTCCCCAAAGAAAATCGGATAATTTTCAGTAATGTTGAAAATTGAAGTCACATTTACTAAGTCACCTGTAAAGGTATCCATTGCTAAAAAGCCTTCAACATGATCGTATAATTCAGTGTTAGTCTGAACAGAATCTCCAGCAATTTCTGAAAACCGTACAGTTTTAGGTGCAACCCAGTACTCTTTATTATTTATATATACGATGTCTGAATCTGCTAAACCCTCGAATGTAGAACCGATTGAAGCCGCTAAATACTGAACAGCAAAAGTTTGATCAAATTGTCTAACTTGGGATACCATAGTAGCGTCGGAAGTTGTAGAAGATTGGGTAAAGTTCGAAATTGACCGTTCTTCAAACATATCTAAACCAGCACACGCCGAAGTCCATTCAATTTCCCTATTAAACTTTTTTACCCATTGTTGTTCTGTCCACACTGCTGTGTTGTTTAGGTTTAATGTTGGTCCAATACTGAGTATTAATGGGGTAAATGTGAAAGCAATTACGATTACTATGACGTATACGATTTTTTTTTGTTTAAATAGCGAAAAAACGTGGTTTGCCGAATTTTTTTCTAACTGCTTTTTTCCATAAAAGTGCATTAAGATTCCTAAAGATGTCATTGTAAAGAAACCCAAAATAACTGACCATATTTGGATAACACCTATACCGTCTAAAGGTAACGTTGCAATGAAAAAGAATCCAAGTCCACATAGTAAACCAATTATTAAGAAAACACTTGAAATAACGTAATAGTCGTTTTTACGTAAATATGTATTCTTCACTATGTTAAGAACCAACCTAAGAATTAATACTCCAAAAATAAAAGACGCTATGGGGAGAATTAGATTCGAGTAGATAAAAATCGTTATAAAATCCTTGTTATTCGAATCAAATAAAACAGCAAACGCGTCTAACATTAAGGTTGGACTAATTTGAATTTCACCGTTTTCAATCAAATAGATTGTCCAAGAAAAGCCGCCACTATTTATATCAAGTAGTAAACCTAATAAATAGAACATTACAAATCCAATCGTCCACCAAAACACTAATGCTTTTAACCTTGAGGGTTTTCCGAATCTTAACTTCGTACCAATTATAGTTAACAAATTTCTTTCAGGTGGTAAACTCATTATAACAGAGCCGATAACTGCCCCTATTAATGCCGTTTTGTTGAAAATAAAATTAGTAGACCACAGATTTAAGAAGTAAAAATCAAAGAAATTAATTCCACCAGCTTTATTTGAATACAATTGAGCCTGAAGATTAATATTCCCGTACCAAGAGGGCCACCACCAGAAAATGGCTATCAAAGTAATTACCGCAACAACTCCAATAATCAGGAGAATTAGTGCTTTATAATGCCCATTTTTTCTCAATAGTTTGTAATTAAAACGCTCATCTTTTACGATATTCGCATCTTGACAGTCTTGACAATAATAGTTGAATTTTTTATGTTTCTCACACGATTTTTTTGCCATATGTAAAATCAACAATAGTTTCTATTTTTTTTTTACTTAAAATTAAAAAGATAAATTTTTTTTAGATAATATAATACGTTAATATAAAAGATAATCACTAATATTAAGGATTTTCTTTTTTGAAAGATAGGTACTTTCTGATGGCCAAAAAGAAAAAAATTCGAGAGGAATTTGACGTAATCTTCGCAAACGGTAATGAAAAAGCGATAAAAAAAATGCTAGATAATCATCCTTGGTTACTTGACGAAGTTTCAAACGAGATGAAAGGTAACATAGGTGTACAGCAGCAAATGATCGCGGCATTAGGCGTAATGGAGGATGAGCTTGGAGGACCGGTTCCTTTAGACGAAATAATATTTAGTTTAAGAATCGATTTCAATATTAATAAAACAGAAGAGGAAGTACACGAAATTTTAAGTAGCACAGAAGATCTAAGTTTGGTTAAGAGAGAGGCAAACGGTTGGACTTTAACGCCTGAAGGGGGCAAAGTTTGCGACGATTTTTTAAATAAAACTTTAGGAAAAATTGAATTTTAATTAGTTTTATTGTTACTAATGTTGAAAATAGAGCAACTTATTTAACTCAAAAATGAATTTTAAAATTGCTATTGAAACAAATAAATTTTACCTATAAGTGTTTT
>DAOUUT010000274.1 GCA_030668025.1 Promethearchaeota archaeon | reverse complement strand
CGAGATGATTAGGAAAAATATCCTAAGCCAGATATGAAAGAGGAATATAAAACTGCTAAAAAATTTTATAAAGGAGTTCTAAGAAAGTGTAAAGATATCAAAGACGATATTTGTATTATAGCTCAAAATGCTTTAACATCAGTCTTTCCTCCTGTATGGCAAGGTATGGGAATGAATAACTTTGCTCGCGCTTTAAAGAACGATCCAAAATTAATTGAAGAACGTTTTCGATTTTGCACTGACTTCGTCTTGACCGTTTTTAGAGCGTATTCCGATTGTGGTGCTAAGATTTTTCTCGAAGGAGGAGACATAGCACATAAAGGAGGTCCAATGATGAATCCAAAATACTTCAACAAATATCTATTACCACGGTACCAAGAAGTTTCAGAAGCAATACATGATTGGGGCGGGAAATATATACTACACACAGATGGTGACATTACATCTCAATTAGATTTTATTGTTGAATCTGGTTTTGATGGCCTTCAATGCCTCGAACCTCCTTGGGTTGATCCCTATTTGATTAAAAAGAAAGTTGGAGATAAATTATGCTTATCTGGAAACATTGATACAAAACGCATCTTAGTGGATGCCACCAAAAAAGAAGTAGAAAAAGCAGTAGAGATTGCCATAGATGCTTTAGGTAAGGGAGGTGGTGCTATGATATCTCCTGCTAATTTTCATCCTGGGATGTCAGTTGAGCATTTAAGATGGATGATAGAAGCCGCTAATAAACTTGGTGTATACCCTTTATAACAGCATAATTATTTAATTTTAGCTAACTGCTTTTAATTTCCTTTCCTCTTTTTTTTCCCGAACGATCATGTAAATCGAAACAATTACTATCGTTATTCCTATGAGGTGGAAATATGTGATCTCATCCCCGAGAATAATCCAGGAAAAAAAAGCTGAGGTGATTGGTGTTAAGGACATAATAACGCCCGCTTTCCCAATAGGGATATAAGATAATGTTCTATACCAGAATAACAAAGAAAATCCCCAATCTAATGCCATAATAAAAGGATATATAAGATATTCTGGTCTAAACACGGTTATCAATCCTTCTAAAGGAAAAAAAATGAAATAGGTTACCAACAATATTATCCCACTTAATATATTCCGTATAAAAACTATTTGAATAGGACTAATCTCGTTTCTATCAAATCCTGATTTAGTAAATGCATGCGTAATAGTAAAGATAATAACCGCCAATACAATTATAATAACCCCGAGGTTAATTTCAAACAATTCTAAAAATCCTTGTGTAATTGCGATAAATAGTCCTAAAATTAAAGTTATACAGAAAAAAATCTGGATTTTTGATATTCGTTTTTCATTTAAAAAGATATAACCTGATAACAGAGCAAAAATAACTTCACTTTTTAACGCTAGTGAGCTATTAACTGCTCCAGCGAGATCGTAACCCACTATTAATAATACAGGAACAATAGAAAAAACAATTCCAATTCCAATAAATAATCTAATATTCCTCAATTGCTTCCAACCACTCAATAGAGAATGTATCCTATCATTCGGTTCTCTTTTAACTAAATTTTTCAACTTAAATCTTTCGATTAAGAATAAAGGAAAAAATATTATCGCCATAAATAGTGCTGTAATGGTAGAAAAGGTAAAAGCGTCAATTATCGACGGTCTTGAAAGTGAAATGACTGGTTGTAATCCGATTAACACTACGGTTAGGATTCCGTTAATTAAACCCTTTCTAAAATTGTAATTTTCCATTATCTATTGAACAAAACCTTATTATCTAATAATTTCCGAATTTAAGGAATGATGAATAAAGTTAAAGGGTAATTAAATATATAAGTAAATAGATAAATTTGATTTAAGTCTGGTTTTACTTTATTATGGGGATAAATAAAGAATGGTTCATTGAAAAGATAAATAGTTTCTTAGAAGATGACGACAGTAATAAGATGAAAATGGTAGATAATTCTCTCATTTTTAATCCCGATGTAATAGTTGCGTTTGTTTCTGGGCATGATCCGATTTTTACAGATTATAAGAAGATTATTGGCGAATTTTATCTTACACCAATAGAAGCTTATTCATGGTATTGTGAAAAAAACGGCATTCCAGTATCAACTGAGCATTTAAGCGTAGTAGCTTACATTCTACCTATAAACAAGAATACAAAGAAGGAGAATTTCGAATTCTCAAAAGATTATCCTTCAGAGAGATGGGCTAATACGCGTTTATTCGGAGAACAAACGAATGTGAATGTCCAAACATATTTAATTGAAGAGCTAAAAAAGCTCGGAATATCCTCAATGGCGCCTACTAATCAAAAACGCTTATTTAAAATAAATCGAAAAATCTGGGCTTCAAATTGGTCTCACAGGCATTGTTGTTTCGCAGCAGGTTTAGGTTCTTTTGGTTTATCTGATGGTTTTATCAACGCACGGGGAAAAGCAATGAGATGTGGTAGCATAATTATCGATTACGATTTGCCTTCTGATGCCAATACTAGGCCTTCAGAACCCTATGAATATTGTAACAATTGCGGAGATTGTATCAAGCGTTGTCCCGTTAACGCAATATCTTTTGAAAATCGTCACGATAAAATTGTATGTTCAAATCACGTTATGAGAACCATTCCATATATTAAAGAAAATTATGGAATTAATATCTACGCTTGCGGATTGTGTCAAGTAGGTGTATCTTGCGAAAATGAAATACCAGAGAAATGATTAGAACACCTAATTCTGGATGGCACTCTACTTTTTTTCTTCCCATGCTTTTTTCAATATCGGATTCTTTTTTAAAAACGCTTCGAGATATTCATTTGGAGTTTTATTCATACCACATGAAAAATTAGGACAACATTTACAAGCAAAACCTTGTAGTAATTTAGTGAAATAAATAACTATTATCGTAAAAGTAGCTGTAATAATTATTATGGTTATACCTGTAATAAAATAATCTATTGGGTTTAAAATAAACCAAACAATTCCCAAAACTGAACCAATATAAGGAAATAAATCTACAAAAACACCAAGCGAAAGCATAGCAATTTTCTCCTTTTTATTCATTGGACCTGGTCGATATTTCCATAGCTTGGGCATTCCTCTTAAAGCCCAACATTTAAGGTAATTACCTTCTTTAGCATAAAAAGGACAATGACTACATAATAATCGAGGCTCAATAATAAAAAAATTAAGTAGAATTACGATAATATAAATAATCATCATCCACCAAAATGTAGTAATAAGTCCAACTAACAATAAAATAAGTATTGCAAATATTCGATAAAAAACATTTCCAATTAAAAATTTGTTTGCAAAACTTTTCTCAAAATTACATATTAAAACATCTTTGAGTTCACATTCAAAACAATTGGAATTGTTATCTGCAATACAATTTATTGGTGTTTTTTCTATAAATTTTTTATTTTCTTTCATAGCTCATCGTTTAAAATTGAAACTTACTTTTTATAAGTTCCAAATTGAGGAAATGTCTTTAATTGTGAAGAATTAAAGACAGGCCCATCTTTACATACGCTAATATCGTTCATTTCTCCTATACAACAAGATCCACATAATCCTACTCCACATTTCATTTTTCTTTCCAGACTAGCTTGAATTTCAATGTTTTTAGAATCTGCAATTTCGAGAACCCGTTTCATCATGATTTCCGGTCCACATGTAATAATTAGATCGATGTTTTCCTTTTCAATTATATCTTCAATAGGATCCGTTACAACACATTTCTTACCTACAGAGCCGTCTTCCGTAGTACACATTGTATTTGGAATTAGATCTATTAATCGATCAGCAAATATTAACGATGGCTCATCTTTCGCTCCGATTGCTAAAAACACGTTCTTTTTATTTAGTTTTAGGGACTCTATCAATGTAGTTAACGCTGCTATGCCCATTCCACCCCCAACTGCTAGGACATTTTTTGCTTTTTCGTAATTAAACGAGTTTCCAAAAGGGCCTCTAATCCCTATAGAATCTCCTTCTCTTAATTCAAATAAATTTGATGTTCCTTCTCCGATTTTTTGAACTGTTATTTCGATAAGATTATCATTTATGCTAGAGATGGACATTGGTAAGAAATCAATATCGGGAAGCCATAATACAACAAACATCCCGGGCTTGTAAGCTTTCGCAATTCGCGGGTTTCTGACGATGAAACTTTTAATATCAGTAGTATGCTCAGTTATCGATTTAATTTTTACTATATCGGTTTTATTTCTCGTAATGTCTAAAATCAATTCCTCCTTTTCGTGTTCTAAAGGCTTTGTTTCGAGGAACTCTTGTTCGACAGCGAGCTCAAAAACTTCTTTACCTCTTTCCGTTCGCACAATTATAGTATTCCACCCGTCTTCACTACCAAACTTTCCAACAGATATATCTGAAAACGAGGCCGTATAATCGGAACACGAGAAACAAGCAGCTCTAATTGCTTTATCGTATAAATAATTAAGTGGTATTTCTTTTACT
>DAOUUT010000034.1 GCA_030668025.1 Promethearchaeota archaeon | reverse complement strand
ATTTAAAAGTTGAAAGCGAAGATTTAAGGACATTAAATAGCGACGAAAGACGAGAAATTGTAGATTACCTTACTGGAGACAATATTTCTTTTGAAACTTTAGGTTTGGGAGAAAAATCTCTTATGATTCACGGATTATCAAAAGAAAACATTGGTTGGTCTCAAAAAATTATGAAAAAAATAATTGAAGTATTAAATCAGCCTAAAAATGTAATAGAAAATATGCTTTTAGATAAAAATATGTTTGGTTTCAATCCAAATTTGGTAAACAGCTTCTTAAACTATAAAAATGATTTCTTAGAGCTCATTTCTAAAGGGGAAAGAAATGTTTGGGCTATTGAAGGCTTTGGTTTAACTAACTGGAAAAAATTCCTAAGAGGAATTGTCAAACTAATTGGGATCGAACTAGATGAGCCTGTATCGATAGACATTCATAGACTTATACGATACCCTGGATCGTTACATGGAAAAACAGGATTTAAAGTTCAAGAAATTGAATTAAATGAACTTGACGGTTTTAACCCTTTAGATGAATCTAATGAGAAATTAGATCCAATCGTTTTTCATAGTAAAAATATCACTCAAAAGCTCGAAATTGTGGAACGTGTTTTACCAATCACAAAAATCAAGGGCGAATCGTTTGGTCCCTATGTACAAGGAGAAAAAATTGAAGTCCCTCATCATGTCGCAGTATTTTTATTATGTAAAGAAGTTGCTAAAACTATTTAAGTTAAAATATTATTAGGTAATATCCTTCATTATATAATAGATTTAAAAATTTTGATGTTCATGAATTTAAAATCGGATTACAAGAGACTTTATCAACATTGGCTTAAGGAATTTGAACAAACTGCCTTAACACACTTATCTCAAGAGAATTTTAATTATTTTAGTAAAACTGTCAATTATATCAAGAAATTTGAGTTAGAAGATAAACAAGAAGTTAAAATTCAATTATTAAATTCATACAAAGAAAATTTCAATTTTTTATTTACTGATTTCTTAAAAGTTCGAGAGTTAAAAATATTAAATGCAGCATTAGCACTTCAGGAGATTGATTTTAACGACGTTATAGAAGCAGAAAAACTATTCTATCAAAATTTAATTAGCTCCATTAAAGGGTTTAAAAAGCTTAAGAAAATCTCTTTATACGACGATAACGAGTCAATTGAATTAGAAGAAATTTTTAATATAGAAAATGTCATAGTTGAGTCTACACCAGTAGAGAAAGTCAAAGATGAAGAAAAAATGATAATTCCTATTGATGAAGTTTCAGAAAAATCAAAAGCAATTCAAACTAAACAAGTAGCTGAATATAAATACACTGTTATTCGATTTACCACCCATTCCCCTCCCCTAGTTGGAATCGATGGAATTAATTATGGACCTTTTCAGGAAAACGATATTGTTAATTTACCATACAAAAATGCGAAAATTCTTATTTATGAGAAATTCGCAGAAAAAATAGATATAATTTAGTTTTTTTCAAACCTTTTCTTAAATTCTTCTTTAAAATATAAAATACGATATTCCGCATACTTATCAATTAATGAAAATTTAGGCGGTTTAGGGTTAATCAATTTTCCACCGCAATATTTACATTTAGATTCTGGATTAATCAATCCATATCTGCTGCAATTACTACATTTTTGGAGGTATTTTGTCATCTTAATTACAAATCTCTGTTTATTAAGTATTAATCTCGTATAAACTCAAATTTTCCGTTATTTTGTAGTGTTATGTTCTCAAGAACCTCAAGTGTATCTGAAAGGATATTTTCTGCATCTAGATAATCTTTAGAGACTATTTCTAATCTATAAAACGGTGTTCCGATATAAGATAAAGTTAACTTTCTCGTATCCATTGGAGCTTTAATTACGTTTATAACTTCGTTCAATGTATCTTTAATTTTGTCTATGCCATCTCCACTTGTGTTAACAAGTTTTAATTTTCCAATTATACTTACTGTGGAGACCTCAACGTTCTCATCAACAATTTTCAAGAACGCTGCTTTGACATCTTCGGTAACATTTTCAAGATCATCCAAAATCTCTTTCCCTTCTTCTTTAAGAGCTTCAACAGCTTCTTGGTAAAAATCAAACTGTTCTTTTATAGGCCAGCCAATGAATTCGTATGCTCCCTCCATACTTATATCAATACCCTCTGTTTCCGTTAAAAACTGTAGTAAATTTTCGTATTTGTTTGCGTATTTATGTTCTTTTACTATCAAAGCTTTTTGGGCAGAATTTACGCGTCTTAAAGATAAATCAATCTGTCCTTTATCAGGAACAACTTTTACAACTCTTAATACGATTCTTTGGTTTATTCTCACTATGCTCCTAACATTTTTAACCCATCTACTCGAAATCTCACTAATATGTATCATTCCTCTTGCACATTCTTCCGAAGGTAAGCCATCGTAATCAGGTAAATCCACGTAAATGTACTGGTTTTGAATGTCAACAACACGACCCATAAGAAAAGCTCCTTCTCTAGGAAACGGGTGTCTATTCTTTACCATAAATATCTATCAGATTTTTTGAATATTATTTTGATTTATAATAGTTAATTAACAAACTATGACTTTTTACTTTTATTATCTCATACGATAAAAAAGATTATTTTTTATCTTATCTTTTCAATTATATCATAAATATAATTTAAAACTGTTCCTTAAGTGATCTAAAAATACCTAACTGGATCGTTCATAATAAGTGGGCAAAAATGGCGGGAATAGACGAATTAATCGCGAATGTCGTCGATAGGAACATCGATTACGGGACTACTTGGGCATTTAATTTGAATAATAACGATCATAACAACGACGAAGAAAGCGTTATCGTCAAACAACTAAAGTTCTTTCATCAAAAAGATTTAGAGAAAAAATATAGTGATAAGAACTTGTATGTAAAAGCTTTTTACTTACATCACCTGTTAGATTATTTTAGAGAAACTCGCTTTGATATTTACAATATTGACCTGATTTTTAATAAATTCCTACAAGAAAAAGTTAAAACTCACATAGTAAATAAAAAAGGGAAAGAAATCAATTTCCAAAACGAAATTCACCAAATTTTCGATCTTTTAAATAAAAATAAAAGAGAATTATATTCAGATCTAAGAGGGGAATACCTAACAAGGTTAGATAATAAAAAGGAATAATGAATTTATGACATAGTACTTTAACCAAGTGCTTCCTTCAGAAATATAACTTTAATTTATAGTAAAAAATAAATATTCGATATCATTAAGGTAGTTATCATTCAATCTAAAAATGTACAATTCAAAATTAATTCTTAAAAAAAAACATTAGGAAATTGATTAAAAATGCCTACAGATAAAAAACATTTGAATTTAGTCGTAATTGGGCACATAGATCACGGAAAATCGACTTTGATGGGCGCTATGCTCATTAAAAGCGGTGCCGTTTCAGACAGAGAGGCGCGGGAACTAGAGAAATTAGCAAAAGAATTCGATAGAGAATCTTGGTCGTACGCTTACGTGTTTGACCGATTGAAAGAGGAAAGACAACGTGGTATTACCATTGATTTAGCGTTTCGAAAGTTTGAAACAAATTCAAAATATTTTACCATAATTGACGCACCTGGACACGCAGATTTCGTAAAGAACATGATTACGGGAGCTTCTCAGGCGGATGCCGCCATCTTAGTAGTTTCTGGAAAAAAAGGTGAAATGGAAGTTGGTATTGCTGCAAATGGTCAAACTCGAGAACACGCTTATTTAGCACAGACTCTAGGTGTTAAACAATTAGTTGTTGCTGTCAATAAAGCAGATGTCTACGAATATAGCGAAGCACGTTATAACGAAGTAAAAGACGCGACCTCTGAACTTTTGAAAAGCATTGGTTTCCCCGTCAAGAAGATTCCATTCGTTCCCGTTTCAGGTATAAAAGCCGAGAATTTAACGGAGAAAACCGATAAACTCTCTTGGTACGACGGTCCAACCTTACTTGACGCAATCGACAACTTTGAAATACCTGCTAAACCTACTAACAAACCCTTAAGAGTTCCTATCCAGGACGCTTATTCAATTAAGGGTACAGGAGTCGTTCCTGTTGGAAGAGTAGAAACTGGTGTATTAAAACAGAATGATAAAATTGTTATAATGCCAACTGGTTTTCAAGGAGAAATTAGAAGCATCGAAATGCACCACGAGGAACAACCTCAAGCAGAACCCGGTGATAATATCGGTTTTAGCATTAGAGGAATTACTATGGCGGATGTGGGTCGTGGCGATGTTATGGGTCATCCAACCAATGTTCCAACGGTAATTACACCAAAAGGGAATTGGACCGGACAAATAATTGTTATATGGCATCCAACTGTAATTGCTCAAGGATATACCCCCGTTGTACACGCTCATACGGCTCAAGTAGCTGCTAGGTTCACCGAACTGATTAAAAAGTTAGATCAGAAGACTGGTGCTGTGATCGAAGACAATCCGAAATTCCTCAAAAGAAACGAATCCGCGATCGTCAAACTGCAACCGATTAAAAAGCTTTGTATTGAAAAATACGAAGAGTTCCCTGAACTTGGAAGGTTTGCGGTAAGGGATATGGGTAGAACAGCCTGCGTTGGGATTGTAAGAGACCTAGTGCCAGGGGAAGCAGAGGAATAAAGATTTAGCCTTTTTTTGATTTTTTTATTTATATCTAATTTTATTTATTTTTTCATTTTTTCTAATTAAACTGATTATAAAATTTCATATTATGTGAATATTATTTTCTTTTTTGAACAATTGATTGCTTTTTCTAATTAAGGTAATTTTTGATTAGGAATGGTTAATTTTGTTTTCTACAAAGAAAAAAATTTGTTTTATTGGAGAACAGAACGTAGGTAAATCATCACTGCTCTCCTTATTGCAGGGAAGGGAAGTTCAAGAGGAAAGAGTCCCTACGGTGGGATTAGAGGTAGAAGACTCCATTTTGAGCGGTAAAAAATGCTCAATATGGGATTTAGGAGGACAGAAAAGGTTTAAGTTCATGTGGCAGGATTTCTTGAAAGGTGCTGGTTTGGCAGTTATTGTATGCGATTCAACCGAGAAAAATGTAAATCAAACTAAAGAGATTTATAAAAGGTTTGAACGTACTTTGGGGACCAAAATCATTGCCATCGCGAATAAACAAGACTTACCTGGTAGGTTAAGTGCTAAAGACGTTCAGAAGAGGTTAGGTGGGTTAAAAACTTATGGAATGTCGGCTATTCGACCTGAATTGCGCGAAAGAATGAAAGAAATTTTGGAATACGAGATTGCCACCTTTTAATTTTCTACAGAAAGCTTTATAAGGTATTTCCTATTATGTGGGCTAGTCGAACAGGCTCAGGTATTTTGGAATCAACGCATATTTTTTTTAGCAAGGATTCTACTTCAGAAAACTGCATCCCTTTAGAATGAAAATAAATTTTGGAGATTCCACCAGCCGTTTCAACAGAAGTTTCATATAAATTACCTGCGTTAACTATGTTTTGAAGTTTTTCTTTATAGCGGTTAGGAAAATTCTTAACAATCGCTTTTTTGACAGCCATAAGATCGACTTTTTTTTCGGTTATAGCTACTATTGGTTTGTCTATTCGCTCGTAAATCTCCTCTAAATCAATTATGTTAAATCCGCCAAAAGTAATTGTGTCAGTTAAAATGTATTGAATATGTTTTTCGTTTCGCTTAGCGAGTTCGATCAAAACTTCTGTAGCGTCGCTTCCATCAATTGTAATTTTTTTTTTAACCATACTTACCATCCTAACACCTTGACAGACGATCCCTATTAAATCAGTAGTTTTAGAATGTGAATTGAGGTTAAATCTTGCGTCGTCAAATCCAATTGTTATTGGAAAATCCTTCATGCTTAATTTTCAGGTAAGAATTTTTTAATGTGATTTAAGAGCTTTGTGAACGCAATCTTGGCGTTTTCTATTTCGATATGCCTTATGTATAAATCTCCTGTAAGAGAATCTGTGAGAAAATTTATAATTTCCTTTATCGCCATTTTTTCACTAAACCAGATGTAGGCAATAATAGCTTCAACGGTGTCTGCGAGATCGTGAGCGTTTGCTCTGCTTTTGGAAAAACTTTTCATGTTTGCGTCTTTTAAAGCTTCTGCTAAAATTGTTTTACTTACTTTCTTACCCGTTCGAATAATTTTATTATTTTTGTTATTACGCGTTAAATACATGGATTTAGCAACCGAGTAAGTAAGATTAACAATACCATCTCCTATTTTTGCTAACCCCTTATCAGTTCCTATGGATCTTTGGGTTAGATTAAGGTTTAAATCTTTTAATAAAAAATTATATGCCATTAAGAATAGATGATCAGTAATTTCTTATAAACTTTTCATAAAACTGAAAAAAAAGATTCATTACATAAGTTTTTTAAATAATTTCTGGGTTTCAGCAACTTCATTTCTCAACGCGTCGACTCCTTTGAAAAAGATTTCTTTTAATTTGTATCCGTCTTCGAGTCTAACAAAAATTTGAGGTGGTGATAAGGCTTTTTCCGTAATTTTATAAGCCGCAGCTATAACTCCTTCGATCGTTAACAAATGTTTTACTAAGATATTACAAAAACCATGCGATTGGCCTTTAAGGGTTAAAGTATAATCGTTGTCCCCTGGACCACTTATAAGATTTAATTCTAATATCGTGTATTCTGGTAGTTCTGGAGCTTGTTCTACTTCTTCTTCTTCTTCCGATTCAGCTTTTTCAGTCTGCTCAGTTGTTTCTGCAATAGGTGGCTCGTCTTTTTTCACAGATCCATCTGATACAACGGGATAATGGCTATCTATATCTTCCTTGTCAAATAAATCTTCTTCATTGTCTTTATCTTCTTCCTTAGGTACAATTTTTTTTTTTGCCAATATATTCTACCAAAATCTGTGAATCTAATTTCTCTAATTTAGAATTAAATAAATGTTTTTTGGTTTTAAAACACTAATAAGATAAGCAATTTTATAAATATCGATTAGCTAACTCTTTTAATCTTTCAGTTGCTAAATATTGGAGGTCTTTCGGGCCAAATAATGAGATTTTTATCGAATTGCCATCAACTGTACAGTTTAGGGTAAGATAATTTATTTTTTTTTGAACTTCTTCAAGAAATTTAATAGTATTATTCAACTCCCCATTTGAATTATAGAAGTGTATTACTTTTCTTCCACCACGGCTACCCAAGAATAAAACCCTTAAAAATTAGTTAATTTTTAATATCTTAAGTTTTCAGTTACATTTCCGTAATCGTCGGCTAATTTTCTGCTTTCAAGACTTCCACATCTGGGACATCTTAATCTATCTATCCCTATCTTCTTAAGATGTGTTCCACATATTAAGCAATCAGCATGAATAACTCCAAAATTTTTTCCAGAGGTGCTTAATTTATATTCGTTATAATTCTGCTCGATTACTTTTGCTCGAATAATATCGGTAGTTTGAAAAGCATCTGAGATCCTCTCGATATATTTTTTTGATATCTGAGAAACATGAATATTACCAAAATATGAGCTATTAAAATGAATTTTGTTATTGATTGTATGAAAATTAAGGCCCACAGAATACTGCCTTAAAAACAGTGCCGTCCCGATTACGGGATCTCCAATTTTTACTGTTTTTCGATTTTCTTCTTGATGATCTCTTACTTCTATTAATCTTTTATTCGTATCAATATTGATTATTCCCGTTTTAGATGCAATAATTTGACCATCTTTTACATAAGTAGATTGTTTATCGGGTAGAAATTCTTCTACAACACCTAAATATTGACCCGTAAGAACGATTTCTTTATTTTTCGCTGATTCTTTCATAATTTTAACAAAAACCTTTTAATTTCTCTATTAAATTATAATTAATTAAAACAATTAAGTTTTTTCATAAATTTTCATTAATAAAATTATAGCGTGGATATTTTAGGCGATTGAGATTAATAAAAAAGATTTAATATCGTTAGTTCAACAAACAGAAGTATTTACCAATCCCAAAATAGAGTTAGAGCAATATTGCACTGATGCGAATAGTGCAGTAGACATCATATTTTTTGCGGGAGTTGAATTTAACGACATTAAAAACCGATTAATACTCGATCTTGGCGCAGGAACGGGCAGATTATCGATTTCTTGTGCGTACCTTCAAGCTAAGTATGTTTTAAGCATTGATATAGATTTGGATGCAATAAAGGTTTTAAAAGGAAACGTAAAAAATTTGGATCTTGAAGCTGCAATTTTACCTGTGTGCGCTGACATTAATAGGTTTGAAATCTCAGCACAATTATTTCCTAAAGAGTTAAATATCACGACAATTATGAACCCTCCTTTTGGAGTGCAAAAAAAAACCGCTGATAGATTTTTTTTACAAAAAGCCTTTTCTTTCTCGGATGTAGTTTATTCGATTCATTTAGCTAATGAAAAAGTTCATAATTTTATATCTAAATTTGTAAGCTCTAAAAACTGGAGTATTAATTATGTATTACCTTTTAATTTAGTTTTAGAAAGGTCTTTTCCGTTCCATACAAAAAAGACAAAAAAAGTTGCTGTAAATGTTTATAGATTTATTAAAAATTAAAAAAAATAGACTTACTTATTGAAATTTTTTCCAAGAATCTAATTGTTTAGGATAATTAGCATTTGGCCCTAAGAATTCTTCAATTCTTAACAACTGGTTATATTTACAATTTCGATCAGATCTTGCCGTTGCGCCCGTTTTTAATTGTCCTGTACAAAGTCCAACTGCTAAATCTGCTATGAAGGGATCTTCAGTTTCGCCCGAACGATGGGAGACCATGACATTAAATCCATTTTTGAAAGACATTTTTGCAGCATTTATTGCCTCAGTTAGCGAACCAATCTGATTTACTTTTAATAACAACGCATTTCCCGCTTTTTCTTTAATTGCTTTTTCAAGTATTTTTATATTAGTAACTGTAAGGTCATCATCGACAATTTGTATTGATTTATCGACTTTTGCAGTTAAATTGGTAAAACCACTAAACGCTTTTTCGTCAAATGGATCTTCTATTGACTTGAATGGATAATCATTAATTAAGTCAAGATAGTACTGCAACAATTCCCCTTCAGTTAACTTATTACCGTCAATATTGTATGTACCATCCTCAAAAAATTCACTCGCAGCCGCATCCATACCTAAGAAAAAATCTGTTCTCATTGAAAAGCCCGCTTCCTCAATTGCTTCTATAATAATCTCTACAGCATCTTTAGTTAAAGATAAATTTGGAGCGAAGCCACCCTCATCACCCACATTAGTTGCTGAGGGGCCATGTTTTTTGGCTAATAACTTCTTTAATGTTTGATACACCTCTGAGACGTTTTGGATTGCTTGAGCGAAGTTTGGTGCTCCTACGGGTAAGATCATAAATTCTTGTATCGATAAATTATTGCCCGCATGTTCCCCCCCATTTATAATATTGCAACATGGTAATGGTAATAAGAAATCTTTTCGAGTCTTATGATATGCTAATTCATGGAGATGAACAAATAATGGTTTTTCGTCTAATAGCGCAGCTAGTTTCGCGACAGCTAAAGAAACCGACAATATAGCATTTGCTCCCAATTTACTTTTATTTTCAGTTCCATCAATTGAAAGCATTTCTTTATCTAACTTTTCTTGTTCCCTCACATCAAATCCTTTTAATTTTTCCCCTAAAATATTGTTAACATTTGATACTGCTTTAGTTACATGTTTACCCAAGAAAGCAGTTCCCCCGTCCCTCAATTCGAGAGCCTCTAAAACGCCTGTTGATGCACCTGAAGGAACAGCCGCTCTTGCATAAATCTTACCTACATAAACATCGGTTTCAACCGTCGGATTTCCACGCGAATCTAAAATCCAACGAGACCTAATTTTTGTAATTTTAAAGTCTGTCATTTTAAAATTTCCTACTCTGTTTATTATAGTTCTGAAATAAAATAAAGAAAGTTTAATTCTTAATAATATCTTTTTATATATTATTATAAGCCTTTATTAGAATTTAGTGTTTAAATGACAACGGATAACAAACCTTGGGTAGAAAAGTATAGACCTCGCCTTTTAGGTGATGTTGTTAATCAAAAGGGGATAATAAAGCGTTTACAACAATTTATTAAAGATAAATCGATGCCCCACCTTATATTTGCTGGTCCAGCAGGTACAGGGAAAACAACTTCTGCTCTAGCAATGGTTAGGGGCCTGTATGGGAGAAAAATGGCGACTAATACTACTTTTTTAGAATTAAATGCAAGTGATGCAAGAGGTATTAATGTTATTAGAACTTACATTAAGGATTTTGCAAAAGCAAAACCTCCGTCTGATATACCGTTCAAAATTTTAATCTTAGACGAGGCGGACAATATGACGGCGCCAGCTCAGCAAGCACTAAGGAGAACAATGGAAAAATACACTAAAAATTGTAGGATGGTTTTAATTTGTAACTATTCTAATAAAATTATCCCCCCAATCCAATCTAGATGCGTTGTTTTTAGATTTTCTTCTTTGAATAAAGAGGACATTAAAGAGAGGATAAAATTTATCGCTAATCAAGAACAAATGAGCCTAACTCCAGATGGGTTAATTGCTTTAGTAGATGTATCGAAGGGAGATTGTCGTAGAGCTATAAATTACTTGCAATCTTGTAGTACAATTTCAAAAAAAATAGATCAAGATATAGTTTTTCGTGTTGCTGGCGAAGTACCATCAGATAAAATAAGAGAAATTTTAAAAACTGCAATTGAAGGGCAATTACAATTTTCCTTGAAATTACTTAATGATATCATAAGAGAATACGGTTTGTCGGGGATCAATATTATTAAAAATATACATCGAGAGATTTACGACTTACAAATCTCAGAAGACCTGAAAATTGAGCTTTCTAAACTCTTAGCTGAATCTGAATATCGATTAAGCCAAGGAGGTACGGAAGAGATTCAATTACAAGCGTTATTAGCCAATATTGTTATGTTGCATGAAATTAAATAACTTTTTTTTTAAAGCGAATTTTTGCTCTTGCTCTCTAAAATAGTTCTCCATTCTCTCTTTTGATTTATTATCGATTAGGAAACTTACATTATTACCATAGTTGATATCCCACAAGATCAATCCAAAAGGATCAGCAGGTTGATAAGAGATATCTTTAGATGGGTCAAATAAATCTATAAATTCTTCATAACTGATTTTACCAAATCCCACTTCTAAAATCTTAGCTACTATTCGTCTTATTTGTTGTCTTAGAAAAGCTCTGCTTTTAAAATCGAAAATAATAAAATTCCCTTCTATATTAATTGATGTCGAAATCATATCTCTAATATTTTTTACTTCTTCTTTTCCTGATTTAGAAAAATTTTTAAAGTTATGTCGTCCCTCTAGAGCCTTACATACCTTTTTCATTGCCTTAAAATTAACTATGGAGTCCTGTTTAAGGATAGCTTTTGGATATGGTATAATATATTTATAATGCCTAAACTGTGCGTTATATCTTGAAAAAAAGTCAGTTGGAACTTTCGAATAAGCCCAGATGCCAATATTTTTTGGCAAAGCAGAATTTATCTCCATCAATATGGGTATTTTTTCTGTAAGAAAAGAAAATGTAGATCCTCGAGCAGAAACAAACTTATCTGTTCTACTTGCTACCTCAAAATCTGATTTCTTAGAATCATGGATATAGTTCTTTTCTTGTAAAGCTGTTAGTAAGCAGTCTTCAATAGTTAAATAATTGGGTTGTCGTTGAGAACCGAAATATTCCTCCGCTCCTATGTAATAAAATTTAAAGAGATATCTTGTTTTTTCCATTCCTAATAATTTCATCTTTAAAATTATTTTAATTTTATGTATGAAATCGGAATTTTCTAATAAAATAAACTCATGTTATAATATTGAGATTAATTAATTTATCAAAAAAGAAGCTTTTAATTTAATTTAACGTTTTATATTTTTAAATTTCATATGATAATTTCAGTATATTTATATTAAAAGCGTTTAGAGAGAAAATATGTCCAAAATTTATTCATCATTAAAAAACTCACGAGATCGTTTAAGAGCAAGTATTACAATAAAAACAACTAATGTTTTGTTTTTCATCGCATTGTCATTAGTTTTAATCTTAACAGTATTAATTCGACTTTCTCCAGTTGCTTCGGGGAATTTCTTAATTAAAGCTTTTGACCCTTGGATACAATATTACAACGCCGAATACTTATCAACACACTCTGTTTTCGACTATTTTAATTGGGTTGATTATAAAAGTTGGTATCCAGAGGGATACACTCGTGGAAATCTTAGACCTGGGCTAACATTCACAGTAGTAACCATATTCCAAATAATTAATTCCGTTGGGATTCCAATATCCCTTTATGATGTTTGTTTCTATTTTCCCGCTTTTATGGGCGGAGCTTCTGTTTTAGCGATCTACCTATTGGGAAAAGAAACGCTAGACCGAAGATGCGGGCTAATGGCTGCGTTCTTTTTGGCGTTTAATCCGGGATTTATGCAAAGAACAATGGCGGGTTTTTTTGATAATGAAACGATTGGTGTATTTGCAACTCTCATGACATTATATTTCTTTGTTAAAACTTTACGAACAGGTAAAATCCTCGATTCCTTTTTGGGTGGTTTATTTTTAGGATATTTATCCTTGAGTTGGGGTGGATATAGTTTTGTATATTTAATTCTACCCTTAGTATGTGGTATTTTAGTCTTACTCAAAAAGTACGACTCAAATGTCTTAGTAGCGTATGCAGGAGTCGAAGGTCTAGGATTATTAATTTTTTCATATAATTTTACTTTCAATTATGCTAACTTTTTCAATAGTTTGGAATTATTTGGGATTTTTCTTTTTACAATATTACTAATCATTTTTCATTTGATTCATATAAATAAAGTTGATTATCCTCGATTTTATAACGGATTATTAGATGTATTAAAATGGGCCTTAATACCGCTTGTTGTAGTAGGAGGCATAATTATATGGGTGGCACCTGATTTAATTCCATTTGGATTTGGTGGTAGAATAACGAGCATTCTAAGTCCTATGCTTCGAGATGGTTTGAATCTTGCTTCGTCTGTAGCCGAGCACATGCCAAGTTCTTGGAGCGTATTCTACTATAATACTTTAATCCCCCTAATGCTTTTACCCCTTGGGTTGTTCTTCATGTTCAAAAGAGGTAACTCTGCGGATTTTTTATTAATAACTTTTATGATTTTGCTCTTTTACTTCACAGGTAGTATGATACGAATAATATTATTATTTGCTCCTGCTGCATGCTTGGTAGGTGCCTATGGATTAGTTAGCGTTTTGAAAATTTTTGGCAGTTTTTTTGGAGAACAAAGAACGGGAATCAGTAGGAAACGAAAACGCCAAGTTAAAAGAATGGTAGGGAAATCTGAAATTGGCATGGTTTACTTTATTGTTGGAATAATGTGCTTTACCCAAGTAATCCATGCCTCTAATATGGCTACTGTTCAATTGTCACAAAGTCAAATCTCACCAGGAGACCTTCATGATTGGGAAGAAACGCTAACCTGGATGAAAACAAACCTTCCTGGAACGAGTGTTGTCGTGTCGTGGTGGGACTACGGTTATTGGATCACTCCAATAGGAAACATGACTACGGTTAACGATAATGGAACAATAAATCAAACGCGGATAGGAATGACAGGAATGGCACTAATGCAAACAAATGAGATATATAGCGCCAAAGTTTTTAAAGCACTACAAGCAGATTATGTCTTAGTCTATTTTGGAATGCTCTATCCGAATTTAGGCGGTGATGAAGGTAAATGGCCGTGGATGGTAAGGATTTGTAACGATAATTACCAAAGCTATAAAAATTTTGGCATGGAGGAGGATAATTGGGCTCCAAATTCTGTGTTTGATGAAAGCGAATATTTTAACAGTACTCTTTCGATGCCAACAACAAAATGGTTCGATAGTACTCTAGTAAAATTAATGTTTTCTGGAATTGAAACTGACCCTCCACCAAACCCAAGCAACATCGCAACCTTTGAGGAATATTATCGAGGACAGATTCACTCGAGAACAGATGACGCAGGGAATCTATATGCTACACACATACCAAACGATGGCCAATACAATTTTGATGTATTTAGAGAATTATATTTCTCTACAAACGGGATGGTTAAACTATTTAGTCTTGATTATACTGCTTTAGATTCAAGTTTTCAAATAGAAAACCCCGAAGTATTCGATACCGGTTATGCAACTTTCAAGATAAAAAACACAGGTTCGAAAAATTTAACTATTTCCAGTGTCAGAATAAATGACGAGAGTTATGAATTCGATTTGGGTAAAGGTAGTGGTACACATGTAGTCAATGCTCGCGAAAATGACTTGGTTTGGGTTGATATGAAATCAAGCAATAAAACATTGCAAACTAACGATGTCGTAAAAGTTACAGTAGATGCTGTATCAGTAGCCTTGGATAATAAACCTTATATCTTTACAAATAGTACGGATAATTTCTTTGTTGAAGAAGCCCGGGAAGGAGACATAAAAATTAATAAACCCAATAGTAAAGTTATCCAAATCAATGCGACTCATAGTGAGATATATCTCGAAGTTGAGAATACTGGAGATGCAACCGTGATCTTGAAAGATTTTTATGTAGATAACGAAAATAATACACTCCTTGATGAACAATATATATCTGGTTCCCCCATATTAGATCCTGGTCAAAAAGCTTATGTTAATATAACAAATTCACTAGTTCCGTTTTATCCTTTAGGAACTGAACATAAAATAGGTGTTATTACTCCAAATAACATCAAAGATGAGCTATTATTTACCTCAAATTATGAATATTTCAAAATTTCAATTGTAAATGAAAGTAGAATTGCTTCACCTGAAGCCTTAATTGCTACTCACAGCGATTATAGGGGACATATTCCAATTAATTTAAACAATACTTACGCATATACTTACGATGACGGAACTACTATAGTTAATATTAAAATTAAAAACACTGGAGACATGACATTAGGACTTGAATCAATATATCTTAAATCGTCTAGTAGTAATTGGACATCTGTTGTTACAGAACCAATTCCTAATTTGTTGTCTGGTCAAGAGACAAGCGTAAGCGTAGTAGTTCCTGATGAAATAGGTGTTATCCAAGTAAACGACGAGCTCGGAATTTTAGTCACAACAAGTTTTAATAGCGAAACTAAAGCTTCTGATATTGGATTTGTGCATACAATAAACAACAAACCAGATATACAAATTATCGAAAATGTCGAAAATCAAACTATATCTTATATTGCCGCTAACGAGACAGGTAAAATCTTAATCAAAAACACTGGAGACGAGTCAATAACTTTAGATAAATTATATTTAGATACCACAACTATGTTATCATTTGATAGCGATGTAAATTTTGAATATGGAGATAAATATCTAGATGTTCAAGAATGTGCTTTAGTCTCTTTTAATATTGCCGGGTTGATGATAAATGCGTCTAATATCGTTAATGTCAATATAACAACTAACACTACTACTCAAGTTTCCATGGATTTCTCTGCATCTGTAGATTCATCCCTTTACGATATAGATATTAACGATGCTGGAACAGTAGCATCAGATTATCAAAAAGTAATAATATCAATAGAAAATAATGGAGTATCCAGTGTTACAGTGCATTCAGTTTATATTAATGACATATTTATCCCCTTGGATAGTTTTACTGAGGATATTTATGAAATTGGAGTAGGAAATTCAATTCAACTAACAATTAGCATGAATGATTTAGAAAGTATAATTGGTACCGTTAATTCTGGAGACATTTTAAAAATATTAGTTCGAACCAAAGAAGGAGCAGAAGATATCCACGAAGAAACTGTAGTCTCTTAATTTTTTTTTATTTATATTTTTTAGAAAAAATCATAAGTTATGTTTGATTAATAAATCTATAGACCTATCGTCTATAAATTATATTCAACCTCATCTTAATTAACTTCAAAATTTGGTGGTTAACTTATGATTACTAATTTCAAAATTGAATCTGAGTTTAAACCTTCCGGAGACCAACCTAAGGCGATAAAAAATTTAGCCGCAAACATAAAAAGCGGAAAAAAGTTTCAAACTCTTTTAGGTGCAACAGGTACCGGTAAAACATTTTCTATTGCACAAGTCATACAAAAAATCCAAAAACCTACGTTAGTAATGGCACCTAACAAAACTTTGGCTGCGCAGTTATATAACGAACTAAAAGAATTATTCCCCCATAATACCGTCCATTATTTTGTTTCATATTACGATTACTACCAACCAGAAGCATACCTTCCGGTGACAGGACTGTACATTGAGAAAGATTTTAGCGTAAATGAAGAGATTGAAAGGTTAAGATTAGCTGCCACCCACGCAATTAGAACCCGTAATGATGTCATAATAGTCGCAACAGTTTCTTGCATTTATGGAATTGGAGACCCAAAAGTATGGACGGCCGTATCTATAAACCTCGAAGTGGGTCAAAATATTAAGAGAAGTGACATCATCAAAAGATTAATATTAATGAATTATGAGAGAAAAGATGTCGAATTTAAACCCGGGGTCCTAAGAGTCAGAGGAGACATAATAGATATCTTTCCAGCTTATTTAAATACTGCTATTCGTATATCCTTATTTGGAGATGAAATCGAATCTATTCAAGAAATTCATCACGTTTCAAATAGTATAATAAAAAATATATCTAATTGCAGAATTTTTCCCGCAACTCATTTTATTATACCAGAAGAAAATAAAGCAAAAGCCTTGGTTTCAATAGAGGAAGAGTTAGAAATCCAGATAGCAAAATTCATGAAGGACAAAAAATACGCAGAGGCACAGTGGATAGAGAAAAGAACAAAATTTGATCTCGAAATGATGAGGGAAATGGGATGGTGCAAAGGAGTAGAAAACTATTCGAGACACTTAGATGGAAGGCCTCCCGGTAGTCCTCCAATGTGCTTAATCGATTACTTTCCAGAAGACTTTTTAATCGTTGTTGATGAGAGTCATATCACGATTCCGCAAATTCATGGAATGATAGGTGGAGATAGATCGAGAAAAAAGAATCTCGTGGACTTTGGGTGGAGATTACCATCGGCATACGATAACAGACCTTTAAAATTCGAAGAATGGGAATCAAAGATAAAGTATATAATTTTTATGAGTGCAACTCCGGGAAATTGGGAGTTAGAAAAGAGTATTGGCATTTCCGCAGAACAGATAATTAGACCGACTGGCTTAGTTGATCCTGAAGTGGAGGTTCGTCCTGCAAAAAATCAGATTGATGATCTGTTAGACGAAATTAGAAAAGTAATTAAAAACAAAGGGAGAATTTTAGTAACAACTCTTACGAAACGAATGTCAGAAGATATAGCGGAATATTACGCTGAACTTGGTTTAAAGATTGCTTACTTACATTCTGAAATAGGCACAGTAGAAAGATTTGAAATATTAAGATCTCTAAGGGATGGAACTTATGATGTTTTAGTTGGGATTAATCTCCTAAGAGAAGGATTAGATTTACCTGAAGTAAAACTAGTTGCTATTTTAGATGCAGATAAATTAGGGTTTCTGAGAGATACAAAATCGCTAATTCAAACTATTGGAAGAGCTTCGCGAAACATAGATGGAAGAGCAATTTTATACGCAGGGAAAATTACTTCAGCGATGAAGGCGGCAATAGAAGAAACTAACAGGAGAAGAAAGAAACAAAATGATTATAACCAAAAAAATAATATTACGCCTCAAACGATAAAGAAAAGCATTTTAAACTCACTTGCAGAAGATAAGGAATTCAAGGAGAAAGAAACAACCAAACTAAAGAGAAAGATTAAGGATAAGATTGAAGAGTTAGAAAAAGAAGGAGATAAAGATTTGATTATTCATTATCTTGAAAACAAAATGTTCTTGGCAGCTAAAGAACTTAGGTTTGAAGACGCAGCGTTTTTAAGAGATAAAATAAAAGCAATAAAGGAAGATTATTAAGTATAAGCGTGAAACTTTTCTTTTATTATGAATTGAAGGTTAATAGGAGCAACCATGATTGTAGATTCTCTAATTATAAAAGGAGCTAGGCAAAACAACTTAAAAAACATAGATGTTGTAATTCCTAGAAATAAATTAGTAGTCATAACTGGAATTTTCTATATTGAAAATATTTATTAATTGCGTTTTCTTAAAATAATATTAGATTTAATTCCAAATCTAAAATTTTAGTAGGCAATTTAATGATGCAAAAAATCTACAAAAATTTAATTTTTACTCTCATAATCGCTTTAGTGCTTCTTATTCTAGCAATAGTTATTTCATTTTACATATCACGATTTCTACCAGGTGATCCCGTTTTATCTTACCTTCCTGAGGGAAGGATTGATTGGAACGAATATGAAGCTATGAAGGAACAATTAGGATTAAATCAGCCTTTAATAATACAATTTTTCCTTTTTGTTTTTAGAATGCTTTCGGGTGATTGGGGGTTATCTTTTTCTCTTGCTAGGGGCCTTCCTGTGCAGTCATTGATATCGGTAACCTTACCTCGTACTCTGGATCTGATAATCTTGCCATTAATTATTGGATTGTTTTTAGGATTGATACTCGGAAATTTTTCAGTAAAAACCAGATCGAAAATAGGAAATAGATCCATTCAAGTTCTTTCTCTTATAGGTTTTGCATTTCCCATTTTCTTGCTTGCCATGTTGTTTCAATTCTTTCTTGGTTATGTATTTCCCATATTTCCTGTAACTGGGTATAAAAGCGTTACTCTACCCGATCCACCACTAGTGACTGGTTTTCGAGCTATTGATTCATTGCTTTCTGGACAATGGTATTTACTTACTGACTATCTGTATCATTTAGTTCTTCCATGGATAACTTTAACTATCTTTATCACGGTATTTACTATTATATTAGTCCGATCATATCTTATAAATCAACTAAATCACATAGAAGATGCAGAAACACGCTCCATCGTCCCGT
>DAOUUT010000082.1 GCA_030668025.1 Promethearchaeota archaeon | reverse complement strand
GTTTTAGAACAATCCAAACACGCAATAGTTAATTTATGGTCTAAATCACCAAGTGCCAATACCTTACCTGGAACTACTATAACATCGTTTTCTTTAGTTTTTTTATTAATTCGGTAGATGTTTGCCTCTATTCTATTGCTTCGAGGTCCGGAAAGCTTTTTTGAGACCTTTTTCCAAATTCCTCTTTTTGTTTTCCATAATTCACGAATTAAACTTCTTACATAATAATTTGAAGGGCCGCTTATACGATGACTCATTTTGTGCTCAATTATTGAAATTTTACGATATTAATCTTGAAAATTGCTCAAAACTTAAATATTTTATCGATTTGTCCGAAAGTCTTTTCCATTAGTGCTTAGACGAAATTTAAGTTTCTAATTTTTCAAAAGACCGATTTGTATGTAATCTAATGACAAAAATCACTCCTTTCTATAAAATCAAATACTTAAAATATTTTTTTAATTCAAATTAGTATGGATTGTCTTAGCTAACAAATCTTTAATAATTTAAGTAGAATAATTACGCCTAAATATGCACACGCAACATCAAAATAAGTAAAATAGAATCGAAAAGATCAACTAATTAAATATGTTCTTGATTGACTACGATTCTATCTCGAGTTCCTCTAATTTTATAACAAATTCCTCAATTTTTTCGTTGAAAGTCTCGAAAACCTTTCTGATTAATACCTCAAAAGGTAAAACACCATCGCTCTCTATTGAAAAGATATATACACCTTTCTTTGGAACTACTTTAATCTTACCATTACTGTTTTTCTCACAAGACATACATAAAGTGCAAGATTTCCAATAGTCCTCTTTTAATTTTAAAGAATCTTTGCTATTTAATTCAAATAGCTTTTTGGGGCACATTTTAACAATTAATTTTTTCTCTTCTATGTCTTTAAACTTATTTTCATCAAATTCAACTATGGGATAAAGTCTGAAAGCTACATTTGATGCAGCTTGCCACTTTGTGTGATTTTTAGCGAAACCTAAGATTGCGTAAGCTTCAATAATTATTTTAGCGTTCTTATCAATCTTGACAATTGGGATATATGGATTAACTGGTACGATCTTAGGGTCGTTCGAAATTAAATCACCCGAATATATATCTAATGGCGCATTAGTAGTATTTGTAATTTCGCACGTTAAAGAGACCTGGCATAAGGGACAGCCATATCCTAAACAATCGCACTCGTGAGGTAGCTTATAAGCATCTAAATCTGTTTTCAGAGGAATTAAACCCAGCCTATGAGAAATAATCTCGTCGTAAAGCGGACTATCATTTTTTAAGATGATAATTTCATCAATTGCCATAACAGGAATCTCAGTTAGTATTATTCGCCGCATAGCATTAATCATTTCGACAGAAATACCTTCTGTTATAAATACTATTTTATGTTCACTTTTTTTAAGAACATCGAGTTTTAGAGGGCTCATCGTACTAATATCTCACACTTTTATAAATACCGTATAAATACTTGTAGAAATGTGTAATTTAAGATAAATTTTACTATTTAAGTTAAAAAAAGTAAATAAAAGAATTAAAAAAATTTCATGTATTCATGCGCTTTATTCGGAGATTGAAAACAATACTTAATTTCTTGAAAATCTTTTCTAAATTCCAATACATCTTGTTTGATTTTCTTAGGATCCTTTTTATCAATCAACAAATCTTTGAAAAATTCTGCGATATCAACCATTTCACTTTTGCCCATTCCAAGACGGGTAACCTCTGAAGTGCCTAGCCTTAACCCACCTGGGTTTTGATAGTGCCGTCCTTGCGCGATATCCCATGGTAAGAGGTTTCTATTAATGATGATGTTTGCTTTTTCTACTAATCTCTCTATCGCACCTCCGAGCCCAATGGTTTTCTCAAAATTAGTTATATCAATAACTATTTGATGAGATTCCGTGAAACCTTTATGTTCCATAAGTACATTTATACCCCTTTCATATAAAGCTTGCCCTAAAGCTTTAGCATTATCAATAACGTTTTTATGATATTCCTTACCAAATTCTAACATTTCTGCTAATGCTACAGCTAAACCGGCAACATTATGTAAGTGATGGTTAGACAATAAAGCAGGAAAAGTACAAGATCTTAATGTATCGATTAAATCTTCTCGATTAGACACAAGAGCGCCATGTTGAGGTCCTGGAAGCGTTTTATGCGTGCTTAGTGTCATTGCATCCGCCCCTTCATTTAAAGGGTCTTGAAAGTAACCTGAACCAATCAAGCCTGCCACATGAGCAGCGTCATAGCCTACGTTAGCGTCTACTTCTTTTGCTACATCACTAAGTTCTTTGACAGGATGGGGGAAAAGAAACACTGAACCACCAAATAAAACCATTTCGGGTTTAACTTCCCTTATGATTTTTGAAGTTGCATCAGGATCTATGTTCATCTCGTCGTTATCAAAAGCCATGTATTCAATATTCAACCCTCTTACGGTTCCCGCAGTACCATAAATTGCCCTCCCACTCTTTGTGAATTTGGGTGCGTGAGAAATGTGCCCCCCCTTTGGAATTGGCATTATTAACATTTTACCATTATTATTTGATGTAAATGCGTTATACATTGCTAGGTTAGCGACAACGCCAGATATAGGCCTTACATCCGCATGAACGCATTTAAAATATTCCTTTGCAAGTTCCATACAGATGTCCTCAACCATATCGATATATTTACATCCTGCGTAAACGCGCTGTCCAACCCACCCCTCTGCGTATCTATGAGAAAAATCAGAATTACAAGCCTCATCTACTGCATGACTTGTGATATTTTCGGAAGCTATAAGTGGAATTGCATTTTGGAAGAACTCACCATGTTTGGTTAATATATTTCTAATTTCTTCGACTTTATTCTTCAAATTATATCAAATCTTTTTTTTTGAAATTTTAAAGTTCTTATTGCATTATAATAAAATGCAAATAATTTTAAATCTTACGACAAATTTCTAAGAACTTAATCTATATGTTTGAAATTTGGATTATATTACAATCAGATTTATCAAAAACATATTAAGAAAATTAAGATAACAAGGAATCTTTTTTAACCTTAACTTAATCTTTCGGTTGTTCGAGGATTAATCGAGCTTCAAATAGGTTTAGTTTTCTGCCCGCCTTTTGTTTCTCCAACGCAACAGCTAATTTCTCTCGCTTTAACTTTTCAAGATCATTGTTTTTTCTTGTATTTTTTCTATATGGCGTTCTGGATCTACTTTGAGCGGAGTTATATGGTCGTTTTCCTTTTGATATTTTTTTTCTCTTATTCATAACTTGCAATAATTGTTCGTGGTATGCATCTGCTGCTTTTTTATTTTCGATTAACTCTTCTTCAAGAGCTTTCTTTTTCTCTCTTAATTCGTTAATTGCTTCATAAGCATCATGCATTTTGGTATGGTAATTTTGAGATTTATTAGACCATTTACTTAGTTGCTCATAAATCTTATTTAAATTAATTTTAACAATTTGTATTTTACGCTCAATTCTAAAGTAATCATTGTTCTGTTGCTCATCCAAGAAGTCATGTTTAATTTTAGATAAATCTCTAATTTTGTCAACAATTGCATTTTCTTCTACAATCTCTAAAGTTTCGATTTCAATTCTTCTTTCAAGATTATCTATCTTTTTATCGATTTGTTTAACAGAGATAAATTTCTTTGTATCTTTCCCCTTTTTGTTTGATTTCAAAACTCCTTTTCCTTCTTCGATGCATTTATCTAGTAGTTGCTTATATTCTATTTTTTTGTCTTTTAATTTCTTTACTTTATCGTTCCAATAATCCCGCTTTTTCTTATAATCATCTTTCACTACTTTTAGGTAATCCTCGATTTCACCGTCAATTCCTTGTAAATCGGTAATATATTCTTTAGTTTTTTTGTTTAAATCATCTCGTTTTTGCCTAAACTCTTCAATTTGAATTTGAAGTTCTTTGTAAGAGATTTTTGAAGTTTGAGATGTATTTTTGTTAGCACTACTCATAGATTAAATCATTAACGAGTATTTATAAAAAAGGTTGTATAAACAATGATAGATTATATCAATTATACATATATTTTATATTTTGTTAAATGTAATAAAAAAGATACAATTTTGTAAAATTTAAAGTAGCGAAATTATTAAAAGAATTTAGATCTTATTGGAAAAATTCGAGTTTTGGAAAAGAGATTAATTATGATTGAAGAGATAATAAAAGAAAATGATTTAATTTACTTAATTCTTGATGGACGAAGAAGGTGGTTGGTTAGAGTAGAATCTGGAGGTGAATTTCACACACATAAAGGGATCGTAAAGTTTGATGATCTAATAGGAAAATCATTTGGTTCGGTAATCTTTTCTCGACCTTATGAAACTCAAGGATATAAATTCTACGTTTTTAAACCTTTACCTTCTGATTATGTAACTTACATGAGCCGTAAAACTCAAATTATTTATCCAGAAGACGCAGGATTAATTTTAATATATACAGGGATTGGTCCTGGCAGTAAGGTTATCGAAGCAGGGTGTGGTTCGGGAGCATTAACATGTATTTTAGGAAATTATGTGAGACCCGAGGGACATATTTTTTCGTATGATATCAGAGAAAAAAGTCTAAAACGAGCTCAAAGGAATGTTATTAACGCAAAATTACAGGATTTTGTCTCAATTCAATTCGGAGATATTCTAAATGACGATCTTGAACATACTAACGTCGACTCAGTTGTTTTAGATATGCCACAACCTTGGAAGGCTGTTGAAAAAATTAGGAGTTATCTTAAACTCAGCGGGACCTTTGTGTCATTTTCACCTGCTATAGAACAAGTTAAAAAAACAACTTTTGCTCTACAAGAAAACGGATTTTATGAAATAAATACATACGATTTGACTAAAAGAAAATTTCAAGTGAAAGAGAACGCAACCCATCCCGAAGTTAGAATGATTGGGCATACGGGCTACATGACATTTGCCCGAAAAATCAATGATGTTAGAAATCCATATCGAGAAAAGAAACCAAAGCAAGACGAGTTTGTCGAACTAAATGGAATGCCCTTACGAGGTTGATAAATTAATGGCAATAGATTACAAAGATTTTACTAAATTAGATTTAAAAGTCGGATTAATTAAAACTTGTGAACGTATTACAAAGTCTAAGACTCTTTATAGATTAACAGTAGACTGTGGGGAGGATAAGTTGAGACAGATTATAACAGGAATTTCCAGCTATTATTCTCCAGAGGAATTAATAAACGAGAAGATTGTTGTCTTAACGAATCTTAAACCAAAAATAATTATGGGATTAGAAAGCCAAGGAATGCTTTTAGCTGCGGATTTTAACAACGAACCTTTTTTGTTAAAAATAGATGAGCGAAAAGGAAAAGTTATTCCTCCAGGGTGCCAAATTAAATAATCAAAATCCTTTTAGTTTAACGCCGGTTTGCATCTCTTTCTTTTTCTTATACCTCTGCGTTTTAAAGTAATGTTTCTTCTTTTCGGGTAAAATATCAATGTAGTTCCTTAAAATGTCTTCAACATAAGCTTTAGTTGGTTTATTTGATATCTGGTTTGGATTAGATAAATTTGATAGAATATCTTTATTTTTAGAGTCATCCGAAAGTCCTAAATTTTTTATTGGAATATGAAAAGAATGAGTAAACCAGCCTGTACTTTTTTCTTTTTTCTTTTTTTCTTCGTGAGCAATTATTTTTAAAATATTTGCTTCTTCTTTTTTAATTTTGAAATCTAAAATATTTTTCCCTGGTCGTACAATTATTGTAGCGTACATTGGAAGATTATTTTTAGGATCGTGTATTTTTTTTAAAAATTCCTTTAATTTGTCATTCATTTTCGATTCAAAACGATAAAAAGTGCTTAGTTATAAATAGCTTAAATTAAGATAATTAATTAAATTTATTATTAAAAAGAAAGAAAAAGGAGAAGAAATCGTGACGGTTGTATTAGAAACGTTTGAAATTAAAACGAAAGCATATTGCGATGTAATAAATATTACTCCTCAAGTTCAAAGTGCGGTTGAGAGAAGTGGATTGAAAGATGGAATTGTAAATGTACATGTTGCCGGATCTACTGGAGCTATTTCCACAACTGAATACGAACCTGGAATAGTTAAGCAAGATATTAAGGATCTGCTTGAAAAACTAATTCCATACGATAAAAATTATGCACATCATAAAACATGGCACGATCATAACGGAGCCGGTCATTTAAGGAGTTTTCTCATTAAAACATCTCAAACTTTTCCATTCAAAAACAAGAAATTAATTCTAGGATCCTGGCAGTCTATAATTTTCATAGAAAATGACGAAAAATCTCGACATAGAAAAATTTACTGTTCTATTATAGGCGAATAACTGTAAAATAATAAAAGTAAAAAAATAGTTAATTTTTTTGGTTCATATTATTAAATTCATGCACTAAAAGGTCATATGTTTCTCGACGGCGAATATTTTCGAATTTATCTATCATCTTTAAGATAGTTTTATGACCCTCTTGTATCATACTTTTAAACATAGGGACCTTTCGTACTACGTTCTCAAACTTATTTTTCTGATTTATTTGGTAATGTAAAAATTCCAAAAATTGGTTTTCCTCTTCGCTCAATTCAATCCACTTTTATAAATTACTATTTAATGAAATTAAATTAGTTCTCATTATAAAATAAAAGTGTCATGTATGTATTTTTCAAGTAATATGAGAAATTTGAGATAGTGGGAGGAAGTAAAATAGAAAAAGACCATAAGATTAAAAATAATGAATTTCACTTACTATTAAAAAATTTCATGATAAACTTCGTTTAAAAAAGGTTTTATCGTTATTTTTTTTTAATAAGTGTTTACAATAAGGATAAGTATTGGTTCACAATGATGGAACGAATTATCAAGGTAATTATAGCTGGTTTAGATAACGCGGGTAAAACATCGATACTAACTGCGGGCAATATACCTATTAATCTCAATGAAAAAAATAAAAATCCCTATTTTGTATTCACAGAAATTTAAATTTATTTGAATCTATTAAAATATTAAACTCAAAAAATACCTAAACAAGTGTGAGTTAAATTCAATGGAACGTTTATTGAAAATTATTGTAAGTGGATTGGATAACGCCGGTAAAACATCAATCTTAACAGCCTTGGACAAAAAATATGATTTTGAAAGAGATATTGTCCAACTTAAACCTACTATTAGAGTAAAATATCATAAAATGAATTTTCTGAAAAATAATACTATTTTCTGGGATATGGGGGGTCAAGAAACTTATCGCGAGATTTACGTGAATTATCAGAGCGTTTATTTTGATGCTACTGATTTACTTATCTATGTAATCGATGTTCAAGATCCAGATCGTTTTGATGACTCACTTGAATATTTAAATGCGATTTTAACATTTTTCTCTGAAAGTGAAATGAGCGTCCCAATAATAATTACATTTCATAAATACGATCCCGAGTTAAAAGCTGATGAAGAGATCATAGCAAATATTGAAAAACTAAGAGAAAAAATTTTGAATGAATATCCTGATTTCAACATTTTATTTCAGCAATCTTCTATTTATGATATAATTTCAATTGTTCAATTAGTTTCATATGGGCTTTCTGTTTTTAGTAAGCAATTTTTTAAACTTTCAGAATTGCTAGAACACTATATAGAAATTTTTAACAATCAAGCTCTTATTGTATTTGATCGTAATGGGATAATTGTTTCCGAATATTATAGTGATATTGAACCCGATGTCTACGTTGAGTTAATAGAATCAATTAAAGAGCATTTATTTTTACTTAAACGGATGGAAGAGGAAAAATATGAAGGAAACTTTGATTTTACTTCAACTGAAGGGAAATTGTTTTCGTTTTTACTAAAAACGAAAATAAATAATGATATATTTTTCGTGTCAGCAGTACTAAGAGAGGAACAAAAATTAAAATTCTTTGAAAGATTCCCTAATTTCCTTGATGATCTGACGAAGATCATTAAAAAGTTAATTTAAATTGAATTAATGGGAAAAGAATAATTTTATTCTATTTTTAGAGGAGTCCAAATAGTAGATGTAGGGAATTAACGATTAATCGATATCTAAAAGCTCTCTAGCTTTATCAATTAGTTTTTCCTTTTTCTTTTGATGTTGTTTAATAAATTTCAAAACCTTTTCGGCGCACTGTGCTTTATGCTCCCCGCACATTAACTCACCTTTAACGCATCTTTCAAATTCATCAGCTAAAACCGTATCATCATCTTCAAAGTGGTACATTAACATTTTATAAATCATGCAATTTTTAGGTTCGCCGCCAAGTTCTTGTTGTACTTTCTTGTTTTTACGTCCACCCGTAAGAGATCCTTTAACCTTTTTCTCTATAGATTCTAAAGGTTCGTTAAACGTAAAATAACTATTAGGGTTTCTTTTTGCCATTTTTTCGGATCCGTCTATGCCTGCCAATAAATAATGATAAGTAGCTCCTGGTAAGAAAAATGTTTTGTAATATCGTCGCGTAAGATCTCTAGTAAGTCTTATGTGTGGATCTTGATCGATCCCTACGGGGACTATCACCGGCTGTGGACCCTCTAAAATCTGAGGAATTATAATATCTCCGGTTTGAACTAGCGCGGATAAATAAAGCCCAAATGTCTTCTCTCCGTAAATTGCGTTTAACATGTTTTGAGTTACTAATCTACTTACTTTAAAGCATACATCTTTAACAATAGGTTCTTTAGATTGCCTCCAAATATATGCTTTATCAGGTGAAGGATCTAAACCAAGTGCTAATATGTCTGCTAAATTATCAACAGCAATTGGTTCCGCCTCTTTGTATGTAATTCCATTATCCTCCCAAGATTCAATATCTGCTATACAATAATACGCTTTCCCTCCCATTTTTTGAAAATCAATAATTTCTAAGGCAGTAGTTGAGGTTCCTAGATGAAATGGCCCAGATGGTTTTATTCCACTCATTACAGCCCATGGTTGTTTTTTTTCGATTGCATTTAATACTAAACCCAATTCACGATGCCCAAAAATGATTTTTCTCCTAATAAATCTATTTCTGATTAATTTTTGGCGAATTACTTCGTCTATTTCTTCAATTCCAAACTCTTTTTTTATTCTCTCGTAATCCTCATCGTTTGTTGGACCAGAGGAACCCCAGGGATCAAGCATTTTTAATTCTCCTTTTTGCTTTTTTAGGTCTATTATTGATAATTATAAAAATAGAAACCAAATAAAAACTTTGATACTTAAAGAACTATTTAAGTGCTCGAATAATATTTCAAACACTTTTTGCAATTTTTAACTTCTTTTTGTTAATAGAATATGGATTTAATTAAGTGGATATAACCCCTAAGTATATTAAATTTACATTTTACTCTTTTATTGTTATGACAGCGAAAAATTCTAAATCTGAAGATGGGTGGAAGCAAAAATTAACTAAAGAACAGTATCACGTATTAAGGTTAAAAGGAACCGAACGACCATTCTCAGGAAAATATTGGAACAATCGCGAAAAAGGCGTTTATTATTGTGCTGGGTGTGGGGCGCTTCTATTTGATTCTAAATCTCAATTCGAATCTGGTTGCGGTTGGCCTAGCTTTTCAGTCCCTATAAAAGATAAAGACGTCGATAAACAGCCAGATCTCAGTTTAGGCATGAAAAGAGAGGAAGTATTATGCAATAGATGTGGAGGTCATTTGGGCCATGTATTTGACGACGGTCCTAAACCTACAGGCTTACGATATTGCATTAATTCAATTTCTTTAGATTTTAAACCAGATAATAAAAAGGATTAGATAAAATAGTCTTTACTTTAACTATAGAACAAGAATTATGAATTTTTTACATACTCTACAGGCTTAAAATTGAATACTTGAACGAGGGCGGTATTCTTTTAGAACCATATTAGAAATAGTCTTCGTTACATATTCTTTCTCATTTAATACCCTAATAAAATGATGGACATCTTCTGCTTCTTTGAAACGGCAGATTAAAGCTGCGGATTGCTCCCCTGTAGTATGAAAGACAGAACAAACCTCTGGTATTTTTGCTATTTGGTCCAAAATTTCCGCTGTATGTTTACCATCAATTTGTATTCTTATTAAAAATGTTAACTTATAACCGAGCTTTTCGTTGTTGAGTTTAAGAGTATAACCCTCTATTATACCATTATTTTCGAGTTTTGCTATTCTATTGTGAATAGTACCGATAGAGATGTTTAACTTATCTTGGATAACTCGATAAGATGTTTTAGCGTTTTCCTGCAAGATTTTTAAAATCTCTTTATCGATATCGTCCAAGGCCTTTTCTTTTTTCATTTTTAAACTAGACCAAAAAGAGTGATATATTCTTTAAAATTGTTCAACAATTCAATATTTATTTTAAAATTTATATTACAACATTTCAATATTTATTGTAAAATTTATAATTTTTGTTATTAATGTGTTTTACATTTAAATGATCTCCAAATCATAAAATTATTATTTAATTCTTCTTATATTTCTTTATATTAAAAAAAAAAAAATTGATCTTTTTAAAAAAAAAGAAAGAATTCTTTCTTCCAGAATTTAGTTCTGGAAGAGGGGATTAATCAATTTTAAAAAATAATAAAGGAGAAAAAAGATATGTCCGTACCAATAATAATATTAAAGGAAGGAACTGAACAGACTAAAGAGAAAGAAGCTCGAATGCAAAACATAAATGCGATTATAGCAATTACTGAAACCGTAAAATCTACTCTTGGACCAAAAGGCATGAATAAAATGCTTGTAGATTCTGTAGGAGATGTAACAATAACGAATGATGGCGCCGAAATATTAAAGAAACTTGATATAGATAATGTTGCTGCAAATATGATGGTAAATATAGCCAAATCGATTGACGATGATATCGGTGATGGCACTACTACAGCTGTTATCTTCTCAGCAGCTTTATTGGGAAATGCTCTAGAATTGATTGAACAAGATATACATCCAAAACCTATTACTCTAGGATTCCGCATGGCAGCAAAAAAATCTTTAGAGATTATAAATGAGATCGCTGTTAAAATATCTCCAGACGATGATAAAATTCTTTTTAATATCGCTAAAACTGCTATGAATGCTCAAGATATTGTAGGGGTAAAAGATTATTTTTCGGAATTAACTTTACAAGCCATAAAACACGTAAAGGGAGATGCCAAAGATACTTTTTCGAAAGTAGGGAATGTATTAATTGTTAAAGTGCCCGGAAAATCGCTCCAAGAATCTGAGTTAATAAATGGAGTCTACATTGAGAAAGAACGAGTCAATCCCGCTATGCCAGAAGTAGTCAAAAACGCAAAAATAGCTGTTATTAAAAGAAAATTAGACGTTGTTAAAACAGAATTCGATTCCCAAATTAGAATATCTAACCCCGCTGACATTCAAAAGTTTCTCGATCAAGAAGATAAAATCCTGACCGATTACTTAAAAATCTTTAAAGATTTAGGAGTGAATATGATCGTTAATAATCAAGACATTTCCGATAAATTCGGTGCGTATTTAGCGAAAGAAGGAATCGTTGCGATAAAAAATCTCGGCGATTCAGACATAAAAGCCGTAACTAAAGCTACTGGGGCAAAAAATGTTGCTGATCTCCACTCTTTATCTGAAGAAGATTTAGGGTTTGCAGAAAAAGTAAAATTTGAAAAACTTGCTAACAACGATTATGTTTTATTTAGTGGATGTAAAAACCCTAAGTCAGTAACAATAATACTTAAAGGAGGCTTAGAGAAAATCCTAGATTCCGCAGAAATTACCTTACACGATGTCCTCTCCGTAGTCGCTAAAGTAATGGACACTGAAGCCGTGGTTGCTGGTGGTGGTGCTATATATATCGAACTTGCGAAGAGACTAAGAGAATACGCAAATCAAATTAGCGGGAAAGAACAACTTGCTGTAAACGCCTTTGCTATAGCATTAGAAGAAATTCCAAAAACTCTGATCAAAAACGCGGGATTAGACGAAATTGAGAATATGACGGAATTACGCGCTGCTCACAAAACAGATAACGAAAAATGGGTTGGAATTGATACTATAACCAATAAGATCGAAGATAATTTTATAAAAGGAATTGTTGAACCCGCTGCTCTTGTTAACCATGTAATAAAAGCGGGAACTGAATTAGCAAACTTAATTTTAAGAGTAGATAGAATTATCAGCGCTAAAGGTTCTAGACCTCCTGGATTATAGAATGTAAAATATTATATTTTTTTATTAATTTTTTTCTTCTTTTCGTTTATTTTTGAATATTATTTAAAAATTTTTCAATTTTTAACCAACTTTAAAAAGATTTTTAATAAAAATTTCACTTTTTTAACCATAAACTTAAAATATTTTTTAACTTAAATTAAGATGGACATTACAAAAGATTTTGTGAATTTTGTGGATAGAGATTTAATATCTCAAGATGACGTAGAAAAATTGTTTAATTTGAAGAATGAGCACGTGTTAAAGATTATAAAGCAATTTGTTGACTTATGTAAACCTAGTAAGGTTACAGTAATTTCTGATTCTAAAGAAGATATCGAATATGTGAGACAAAAAGCCATCGCCATCAACGAAGAAACTAAACTTCAGATAAATGGTCATACAATTCATTACGATAGCTTTTACGATCAAGCAAGAGATAAAGAAAACACTAAAGTGTTAATACCTAAAGGTGAATATAGGAGCCCTTGGATAAATACAATGGATAGGGATGAAGGACTCAAAGAAGTATTGGAAATTATGGATGGATCCATGAAAGGAAAAGAATGTCTTGTAAGATTTTTCTGTCTTGGTCCAATAAATTCTAAATTTACAATCGGAGCTCTACAACTTACGGATTCGTTCTATGTCGCACATTCAGAAGACCTTTTGTATCGTGTCGGCTACGAAGAATTCAAAGATCTTAACGGTTCTAATGATTTTTTTTACTTCATCCATTCTGCCGGTGAACTCATTGGAGATCCTCCAGTTACTAAAAATATCAAAAAACGTCGTATATATATAGATTTACAAGAAGATCGGGTTTTGTCTGTAAACAATCAATACGCTGGCAACTCTTTAGGCTTAAAGAAATTAGCTCTACGATTAGCAATAAATAAGGC
>DAOUUT010000150.1 GCA_030668025.1 Promethearchaeota archaeon | reverse complement strand
ATCGAGTACAAACAAAACAATATCTGGTCAAAAACTTGCTGTAAATTTGTATATTGGGCAATTGATGAAGTGAGAAAGCTAACGCGAAAACAATTGAAAAAAAATTGGTGAAATGAAAGGAATTAAGTTTTTCTTCAATTATCGCGCAAGAGGGCCATCAATTGAGAAAACTTCTACCGATTTTATGTCTATAGAGACTATCCAAAAAGTCAGAAATTTCCATAAAAAGTTCTCTCAATATCAACCAACGCCACTTCGGTCGTTAGATGGTTTAGCCAATAAATTACACATAGGTAAAATTTGGGTTAAAGACGAATCCTATAGATTTGGATTGAACGCGTTCAAAGTTTTAGGAGGTTCGTACGCAATTGGATACTATCTTAGTCTTAAATTAGGTATTGATATTAGCGAATTGTCATTTGAAGACTTAAAATCGCCCGAATATAAAAAGAAAATTGGAGAATTAACTTTTATAACGGCTACAGATGGAAACCACGGGCGAGGCGTTGCGTGGGCTGCTAGAGAACTTGACCAAAAAGCCATCGTATTTATGCCTAAAGGCTCGTCCAAGTTCCGCGTTAATAATATCAAAAAAGAAAAAGCTGAAGTTATCGTTACGGACGAATACTACGATGAAACAGTAAAAATAGCTGCGAATTTTGCAAATGAAAATAATGGTGTGTTAATTCAGGATACTGCTTGGGAAGGATACACCAAAATTCCAACTTGGATAATGCAGGGTTATGCAACTCTAATTGACGAGGTTTTTGAACAGCTAAAAATTGAGGGAAGTTCCACGCCTACTCATGTATTTCTACAAGCCGGGGTTGGTTCTTTAGGTGCAGGTGTTCAAGGATATCTTATGGCTAAAGTAGGCCATGAAAGACCCATAACCGTTGTAATCGAACCTCATAACGCTGCGTGTTTATATAAATCAGCGAAGATTGGCGATAACAATCCGCATTCGGTTAAGGGGAAATTATCAACGATCATGGCAGGACTTGCTTGTGGCAAACCTAGCATAATTGCCTGGGATGTTTTAAAATATTACTCCGACGTCTTTATATCATGCTCAGACTATATTGCCGCTAAAGGCATGAGGATTTATGGTAATCCCCTACATAGCGACCCTCAAATAATTTCAGGCGAATCTGGAGCAGTAAGTTTAGGTTTATTGGTAGAAATACTTCAAAATAAGAGTTACGGCGATCTTAAAGCGAAATTGAATTTATCTAGCGAATCAAGAATTCTACTTCTTAGTACCGAAGGAGATACGGATCCAGATCATTATAGAAAAATTGTGTGGGATGGAAAATATCCTTCAAAACAAGACTATTTACAAAAATTAATATTTTGAAAATTGATAATTTTTTAAGTAAATACTATTTTATTAAAATTATTCAAAAGAAATTTTATTTCAATAGTGATTAGAGTTATGACTGAAAATGAAACACGCTTCTGTCCTTACTGCGGCATTAAGCTAGAACGCCCTTATTGGGCCCATATCCAAAAAGAGCATCCCGAAAAGTATACTCAAAAAGAAACATGGGTAAAATTGTATGAAGATTATACAAAATTAGGAATGGACGAAGATATATCCCTAACAGTAATCTCTGAACTGTTTAACGCTACAACAGAAGAAATAAAGTCGTTCTTAAAGAGTAGAAAAGTGCTTTAATTAATAATATCTTATTTTTTAGTTGTGAGCATTTGTTTTCTAATTAATATTTGAAAATAAAAATAAATAGAAAAATAATAGAAATATGTTAATTTTACAACATTTCTAATTAAAAATCTTCCTCATCTTCTTCTAATAATCCTGTCTGCTTCAACAAATCCTCAACACTATCTCGCATTTTCATTACTTGCTCGTTGTCTGAGAGTTTAAGGTTATCGATAACTGTATCAGAGAACCCCATAAATTGCTTGATTGAAGCACTGGAAAATTCTTTAATTTTCTCTGAAGTATCTTCGATGAAATCTTTACCCGATTCTCCAAATGCACCCCCAACAAAGTCTACAAATGCGGTATTCAATTTATCTAAGATATTTTCCTTCTTTTCTTCTTCATTCATTGCCAATTTACCTTTTTTAATTTAATTAACTTTTATTTCATAAAATAAATTTACTTGCATTAAATAATTTTTTCAAATTCTTATGTGTATTTGTTATATGAGTTTAACGAGTTTCACCATTATCATTCACCATTTTATGCGCTCTTATAGAAAGGTTAAAAATAAAAATTTTAAATAATTCTTTAAAAATCAATATCTTGCCCAATTCCTTCTTTTAAGGCTCGATCATAAACTAGTTTTCCAACTGCTACATCTTGCGCGCTTATTCCTACCGATTTAAACACAGTTATCTCCGATTCAGAAGTTCGACTAGATACTTTTCCAGTTATAATATTTCCTATCGAAATTATATCATTTTCAGAGATAACCCCTTCACTAATAGGAATTATATAATCACCTGCTTCGGCTAAACAAGCTTCTTTTAATCCAGCTACAAGTAAGGAAGCTCTTTTTATTGTTGTAGAATCTAATTCTCGAACATCAGCGGCATGAGCACCAATAGAAGAAATATGCGTACCCTCAGGCACTTTATCTCCTGAAAATAAGGGAGTTGTGCTCGTAGTTGCAGCGACTATGATGTCAGTATTAGACAGTAGGTCGTCTCCAGATTCAACGATCTCAACTTCAATTCCTAATTCTTTTTCGATTTCGAGTTTAAAAGCTTCAGAAATCTCTTTTTTAAAATCAAAAACTTTACATTTTTCTAATTTTTGGTTTAATCCGTAATAAACACCCGCTACTTGCTTTCTTGCTTGAACGCCTGCGCTATAAATACCCATTGTAGTACTGTTTTTTCTCGCTAAGTATTTTACAGAGACACCAGTTGCTGCCCCAGTTCGCATCGCCGTAATAAGGCTTCCATCCATAATACCAACAATATCTCCCGTATTTATGTCTTGAATCATAATCTTTGCTAAGACAGTTGGCATGTTATACTTTTCTGGGTTTTGTTTATATACAGAAACAATTTTAGTTGCTAGAGCGCTCATTTCGCCTCCAATGATGCCCGGCATTATCAATGTTAGTCCAGGAGCCGGATCTGTAATAGCAATTCGTTGAGGAACAAAGGCATTTCCTAAAGTTAATTGTTTATAAGCTTCTTCGACGTATTTTAACGCATCTGACATGTTTAGCAGCTGAGCCACATTTTCCTTGGTTAATATCCTTACCATTTTTAAAAATTCAACTCTTATTGATTGAGATAATAATGAAAATATTATTCTGGCTATTAAATTTATATATTTAAATATTAAAAGCATCAAATATTTTTTGTTATAAGTGAAGATTTATGAGCAGAGATCATTTCCTACAAGGATTTTTAAATCCTAAAAGCGTCGCTTTTTATGGCGCTAATAATAAAGGTGGTTCTTTAGCAGCAATTCAACTCATGAACCTAATAAAAGCCGAGTATAGCGGGAACGTGTATCCAATCCATCTTAAATTAGACACAGTTATGGGGTTTAAAGCTTATAAAACGCTTTCCGAAGTTCCTGAAGTTCCTGATCTTGTTGTTATTGTACTTAATTCCAAAATGGTTCCCCAAATTTTTAGAGAGTGTGGAGAAAAGGGTGTGAATAAAATAATCTTGATATCTGGGGGCTTTCGTGAATTAATTGACGACCGTAAAAACACGCTTACAGAAGAAATTAACGAAATTGCTAAAAATTATGGGATACGTTTTATTGGTCCAAATTGCTTAGGTTTGTTCAACAATTGGTTCGAGCCTAGTAATGAAAGGAGTTCGTTTAATATTGCTATATGGGAAAGCTTAAAGAAAGGAAATTTTTCAATTGCTTCCCAAAGTGGAACCTTGTCTTCTCACATATGGTTTGACCCCGAAAGCTTAGATTTAGGTCTAAGTAAATCCTTATCGGTTGGAAACGAAGCTAATATTGATCTCGTAGATTGTTTGGAATACTATAAGGATGACGAAGAAACGGGCGTTATAGGGCTATACATCGAAGAGTTAAAGCGTGGAAAGAGATTTTTAGAATTGGCAAGAGAGATAACTCCTACAAAACCGATTATCGCGATTTACGTAGGGGGATCTCAGGGAGGGAATCGTGCTTTACAAAGCCATACAGGATCAATAGCGGGTGATTCTAAAATCTATGACGCCGTTTTTAAAGAATCTGGTATTGTTAGTACTGATTATGTTCAAGAATTTTTAGATATAGCTTTAATACTATCAAGCGGGATTATACCAAAGGGTAATCGAATCGGTATTATAACTAATTCCGGAGGTCCAGGAGCTATGATTGCAAATAACGCTGAAAAGCACGGTTTAATCGTTCCAGAACTTTCAGAATCGCTCCAGGAGGAATTAAAATCTATGTTGCCTTCAACAGCTAGTTTTAAAAATCCTGTTGATTGCACGTTCGATATGAATCTTCCCTACTTTTATATAACTCTTCCAGAAATGTTAATGAAATCTGGCGAAGTAGATGCTATTTTTCAGTACGGTGTAGTTGGATTTCAAGATGTAATGGATGATTATCTTAAAAACGAAAAAATTGCAAAATACGCGGAATTCCAAAATCAATCAGAAGAAAAAATGGACGCTTTAGCTGAAAAATTGCTCCAACCAACCATGAAGAACTGTCAAAAGTATTCCGTTCCGATATTATACATTAATCCAATGAGTTTTACTAGTCCGTGGTCAAAGAGACTAAGGAAGAACGGAGCCTTACTTTTTAAGTTATGGGACCGTCCCGTTAACGCCTTGGCAAAAGTATGCGAATACGTTAATTACAAGCAAAAAATAAAATAAGCTATAATATTCTTTTTGATATGGATAACGCACAGTGCTTCCCGCACATAGTGCAAATCTCTTCGCTATCTAAATGTCTTTTTTTTGGTTCGTCGGGATCTATACAATATTCAAATTGTTTTTTCCAGTTTTTTAAGAATCGATTCTTTGAGAGCTCTAAATCGTTGCTAAATAGATGGTTCAACCCAAATTTCATAGAGTCACCTACATGGGCAGCAATTTTACAAGCAATTAATCCATTTTTAATATCATCAAGAGAAGGTAGACAAAGGTGTTCTGCTGGTGTGATTGCACATATATAATCTGCCCCAAAACCAGAAGCAAATGCGCCCCCGATCGCCGCAGCAATATGATCATGACCTGTGGCGACATCAATGGGAAGTGGCCCTGAAACAAATAACGGTCTATTATTGGTTAATTTTTTATGTAGCTTTACCCATTTAATTATGTCTTTTGCGTTTATATGACCTCCCAAACTTTCTAATATTACTTGAAGACCGGCTTTATTCGCCATTTTGGCTAACTTATTATTTGTTTTTATCTCTGAGAGTTGAAACTCGTCCACTTTATCGTGGATGCATCCACTTCTCAACGCATTTCCTAGGTTTATTACAATGTCGTATTCTTTAATTAGTTCAAGAAGGTATCCAAAATTTTGTAAAAACGGGTTTTCAACCTCGTTAGATTTCATAACAGAGGCCGTTAAACTACCTCCTTTTGAAACTATTTTCATTATTCGTTTTCCTTTCATTTTATTCAAAGTTTCAAGGTTAAAACCAGCATGTATAACGATGGAACTAATTCCGTCTTTGATTTGCTTTTCTATTACTTTGAAAATTAAATCTTCAGGAACATTCGAAATAGAATCTGCTTCAATAGCAGCTTGATAAATTGGAACGGTGGTTATAGGAACGCTCGAAATCTCTAAAACTCTCTTTCTAATTGCGTCAATATCACCGCCCATCGAGAGATCAGACAATGTATCAGCGCCATATTTCTGAGCAATTTCTACTTTTTTAAATTCTTCACTTAAGTTTATAGCCGAAGAAGATGTACCGAAATTAACGTTAATTTTTGTTCTCAAAGGAAAACCTATACCCACAGGATTAAATTTCTCCCTTTTCATTATAACTACCTCTCCTTTTGAGATCTTTTTCATAAGTTTTCTAACATCAACTCTTTCGATCTCGGCTATGTGGAGCATTTCTTTGGTAATATTGCCTTTTTTTGCTTCCTCTAAAATTGTCATTATCTCAAAATTATTTCAGTTTAGATTATATAAGGTAGTAATGAAAAAAATTCAATTAAAATTTACTATTAAAATAAAACGAGTATATTTCAAATTGCCACATCCAATAGTAAGTCATTTATAGAACTTAATTTGTTAGATGTTTATGTATTTGTATGTCAATTTACAGAAATGTAAATATTTAAATACAAATGAAATATAAAGCTAATTTACATTTAAGTAAAATCAAATTATTTAGATGAAAAAAATACAAGGAGGGTGTGCTTATGCCATATATTGTTACAACAGGATGGTATCCGACTCATATTGAGAAGGAAATTACTAAGAAATACTTTGAGCTGGTGAAACAATTCCCTTTTGATAGATCTCTGGGAAAAGACTCTATCCCCGTTGCTATAACTACAAATAAAAAGGGAGTAAAAATGTTTAGCGTAATGGAAGTAAAAGAAGGAAAACTTGAAGACGCATTGATTTGGTGTAGTAAGAGGATGGTTTTTTTACATAGCATCAAAGGATATGAATATAAAGTTAGAGTTTGGACAACTATAGGCGAAGCATTGGAATTGAGTGGGATAACATCTCCCGAGTAAGTTTTTTATAAAACAATTGCTAATAAAAAAAAAATAATAATAAAAAAATGTAGGTGAAAAATATGCCGTATGTGTTTACATATAGTTTAATACCAGCTCATAAAACAATTAAATCAGCAGAAATATTTTTAAAAGAGAGGAAAGACGAGCGAGCTGCTGTGAGACCATTAGCTAAAGAAATTATACCAAATGCTGTAAAAGGTACTATGGAAGGTATTGAAGTCATTAGCGTTCACGACGTAAAAGAAGGAAAATTAGAGGAATTTTTAAATTTACAACAAAAGTTAATGGTTGCGTACCATGACATAGAAGGGTATAAATACAACATCGAAGTTCGGTTCAAAATAACAGAAGCCCTAGAAATGGTCGGAATGAAGATGCCCGAGTAGTACTTTAATAAGTAAAATTATTTCACTTTTTTTTTTCATATACTAATTTGCTACCTTATAAAAAAAATTAAAAAAAAGATTTATTTTTTAAATACAAAACCGTTAGGGTCTATTACTTCGTGCAATAATCTTAAATCCTCCTCAGTGGGAGGTTGAGTAGTTTCGACATCATCTGCAATAATTAATTCAAAACCAGTTGCTTTTACTACGTCATCAACTGTAATTCCCGGGTGAGTCGCAATTAACCTCATTCGTTTTGATTCTGGTTCAAAATCCATTAAACACAAATCTGTAATGACGCGCGAAGGACCAGTATTTTCAGATAAGCCCTCTTCTTCTCTGGCTCCTGGACCGTATAAAAAACCCGGTGTTGTAATGAAATCCACTTTTTCAATAAATCTTCGAGGACTATGTCGATCCATTATTATAAGCGTTTCCCAAGCGAGCGAACCAAAATCGTTTGCACCTCCTGAACCAGGAAATCGCACTTTAGGTTTTTCGTAATCGTCTCCTATCATAGTGGAATTAAGATTACCGTATCCATCTATTTGAGCTCCACCTAAAAAGGCGTAATCAATAAAGCCTCTACGCATTGAATCCATAATATCTATTAGTGTGGTTGTGCATAAGGCTTTATGAATAGTTCGCGAATCCCCAACGGATACGGGAAGCGTAGGTAATTGTGGTGCGATTCCACCAGCTTCAAAAAAGATAACCAAATTGGGAGCATGAGTTAGCTGAGCAAACATAACCGCTACTAGCGGTAACCCCGTCCCTACTGCTACTGCTTTTCCATCTTGCAGTTGCCTAGCTGCAACAACTGCCATTAATTCTCTTAACGAATAATTTTCAGCGGTCACTTTTTAATCTCCCCCACCGGTTCTCTCAAAAATTCAGCATCTCTAAGGTTATAGAGCCTTCTGGGTCCTAATTTCACTAAATACTCGTCAAAATTATCAAGACTATATACCCAATCTTCTAACCATTTATCTAATACTTTCGGATCTTTGTTTCTGCCTACTGCTAAGTAATCTTCGGTAAATTTATGGTCAAAATAGTATTTATATGGCATATTGCCTGGATGTGAACCCCAAGGTTGCTCTACAACAGCATCTACCATATAAAAAGGAATGATGGTCTTACCTGGATCTTGTCTAATAATGTCGTCGCTTATTAATTCTTCACACATGACTATAACCCTTTTTGATGCTCTCGCTTGTAAGTCATCTTTAACGATGTGTCCGTCAATTTGAACGTTCCCATACATATCTGCTCTATGTGCGTGAATTATACAGACATCGGGGTTTAATGATGGTAGTAATAATACCTTTTCTCCGGTAAATGGGCACTTAACAACTTTACCTGGGGAATGCATCATCGTATCAGTTCCAAGCATCACTTTAACTGGAATAAACGGTACGCCTTGAGCACCAGCTCGAATACGATAAGACATTGCTCCATTAGTGTAATCTGTTTTTTTAACTTGTCCACTTTCAAATAGCCGTCTCTGAACTCCAGAAAGCCCTCGAAGCTCAAACCCAACAACATAAGCGATATCAACAGCAGATACACAGCCACCGGCCATTAACATATCAATATCTTGAACAGCAGTATGCCCCGCAACGGATAAATTTCTAACTCTTTGCCTTACGATTTCGTATATTATAGCCATGGGGATTCTAATGTGGCCAAAGCCTCCAATAGCTAAATAATCACCGTCTTTAACGTACTTTTTCACGGCATCTTTAATGTTCATACGTTTATCTATTAAAGCACGCGATTTATTTTCTCTGGTCCATTTTCTGACTTCAGAAGGCGTATTTTTACAGAAGATCTCTCCTGTACCT
>DAOUUT010000222.1 GCA_030668025.1 Promethearchaeota archaeon | reverse complement strand
TATTGGCGTAGATTTGAATTTAATTGCATCTGTTAACGTTATCATTTCGGTAGTGGTGTTAATTATAAATTTTATAGTTATCGCACTGCTAATCAAGGTTTTTTACAAAAGCGGTTATAAAAACTCGATTTTTATAACTTTAGCTGTAATTTCGATCCAGGTTTTCATTCGAATTATAGTGGCTAATGTATTAAGCATTATCTTTGGTTTGACAACAGGGGGAGTTATTTCATTTTATGTTTTTCAATTCAATTAACTACAAATAATTAAAATTAAACAAAAACTAAAAATCAATAAAGGTATGAGATTATGGATCCAATTTGTATTCTTGTAGATATCGTAATTTTAATAATAATATTAATTTTAAGAGCACTATATACTAACTGGCTGGCGACAAAGCTGAAATGGGAAAGCTCTTTTAGAAGGGCGTTTCTAGTTAATTTAGTATGGATAATCTTATTAGTAGTTATAAGCTTGATAGTTATTTTTATCGCACCTCCTCTCTTTATTGAATTAAGTTTGACTGTGGATGAGATAAGTTTAGTTTATTTAATAATAGGTTTTTTAATTTTCATAATAAATGTAATAATTGGAATTTTTATCGTGCATTATTTTTATGAGAAAGAATATTGGGGTTCCTTGGTAGTAACTATTATTGTGGTGATAAGTGAAAGAGTAATAATGGTAATAATATATATAAGCTTCTATTTTTTCCTTGGAGTGTGGTTTACTGGGGGTTTCTATCTATTTACTCCTTTCTAGATTATGCTTCAAGTAAAGAGTCCTATGAAAAACTTTGCAAACTTTCTAGAAACTTATTAACTTGATATTTTGAGGTTTTCGCGATTTTTATAAGTTTTTGATAGTCTTCTAATAACGCTTCTATTTCATTAACCGCACTTTCTTTAGATTGGGCTAGCCTATCAATTATAGCAATTAAAAACATCCATCTTACGAACGGATCAAACGATTCTGCGCTAAACCATAAAAGATTGTGATATCTATTGACATTTAGATATTGTTGTACTTCGGGCTCGCTGAAAAATGATTGAAAGATAGAATATAAGTTTTTTTCGGCATATTTATTTGAAGCAGACCAATTTTGTAGAGTTACCATCAATTTAATGATAGAAATTCCATCTTGCGTTTTCTCTTCTTCTATTATGGAAAACTCTTCTAAGATATTTTTAATATATTTGGAGAGCCTCCATTCGTCAAACCAACTACGACTTTGCAGTTCATAATTCTTATCTGAAACTACCCTTCCTAATTGATGAACAAATAGCCAAGATAAGAGTATCCCCCATTTAAATTCAGAATCAGGAAGTATTTTCTCATAAACATATGTTAATTCCTGATTAATTTTTATATTTTTTAATCTTTGTTCCAATCTTGATATTACTTTTAATTTTTCAATTATTTCTTTTTTAACTCTTGTAACATCTTTTTTACTCGAAGAATAGTTTTTAACTTCTTTTAAAAATGGATTTAATTTATCGCTAATAGCTTCTACTACTTGCTCTGTTTTTTGAGGGTTTAATAAATTTTTAAAATTAGGAGTATTAACTATTTCTCTAAATTTATCGTGTAATGGTTGATAGATTATCTCGTGCAGAGTTTCATTAATATTATAAACTCCTTTTCCACCTAATAAATCATGCAATTGCGTATAGTGAAAAAATTCATTATCTTGGACTATTTGAAAATCCATAAATAAAAACATCTGATATGCTTGAAGCTCTAAATACAACCCTTGTTCGTGTAGATCTCTATTTCGTCTAATATATTCTAACCCAGTTAGATAATCTTTAAAGATGCAATATCCCTCTTTAGGTAATGTTAAACCGTCTATTAAAGACTTTTGAATTACGACTTTATCTTCTGTTAGCTTATCAGCAAATCCAACTGAATTTTTAATAAAACCTTTTGTTTCAGCGAACTTATTGTGATAAAGGACCAAAGCTCGTTCGTTTTTAACTCTGTTTGAGTAAGCAAAAACATCTTCATTAACTAAATTGCCACTCCAAAAATCATATAATAAAAAATTATTCGCGTTAGCAAATAAGTAACGTTTCTTCATTATAGGAAAAATTATTTCTTCGTGCCGTTGAAGTAAGTCCAAATTAATTTTTTCTTCCCAATAAGCACGTCTATATTCCATGCCGTATTTTTCTTGAAATCCTTCTATTTGACCATGTCCAAACATGGGTAAGCCGGGCATAGTTATGAGCATTAAACAAACGCCGAAATATTTCCCTCCATCTCCAAATTGTTTAATAGCAGTTTCTTCGTCTGGATTACTCATGAAATTTACAAATCGTTTGAGAATTTCAGGATCAAATTCTAAAGTGTTTTTTAAGACTAATCGGTACATAGCGTTATCTTCGTCGCGAAGCATATTCATAAAGGCAGAATTATATACTCGATGCATTCCTAAAGTTCTCACAAAAAATCCTTCAAGTAGCCAGAATGCTTCTGCTAATAGTAAAGTGTCTGGATTTTCTTTATTAATCCTATCTACAACTTCGCGCCAAAACTCCTTCGGCATTGCTTTATAGAAATCCTCTTTTGATATGCCTTGTTCAGCTCTTGAAGGAATTGCCCCTCCAGTTCCCGGTTCTGGAAACCACAAACGCTGGAAATGTTTTCTCGTAAGTGTCATAGCCGCATCAAAACGAATAATTGGAAACATTTTAGAAACATGAAGTATAGTTTGTATGACTGCCTCTCTCACTTCAGGCTTCAAAAAGTTTAATTGAGCAGTATCATTCCACGGAAAACTCGTTCCGTCATTTCCGTGGTAAATATATTTATCTTCTCCCGTCCTATAGTCTACATATTTAAACGTCACCGCAGCATCAGTTCTAGAAAAATATTTATCTTCTAAAAATATCCCTTTATTAGGATCATCAGATAAATTTTCTCCAGAATAACTATAAGAAGGAAACGGAGGATAGTGTAAAGAAACGTACCAATCAGGATGTTCTAGTATCCATTTTGAAACGATGCCCGTATGGTTTGGAACCATATCACAAGCGAGACGGATACCCCTCGCCATAGCTCTATCTCTTAAATTTTCATAGGATTCGTAACCACCTAAATCATGTGCGATTGCATAATCGTACGTTGAATAAGCGCTAGCTTCCGCTTCTGGATTGCCGCACCAACGTTTGATTGTTTTAGATGCCTGACTTCTTTCCCATAGTCCAATAAGCCAAAGTCCTGTAAATCCCCATTCCTTTAATTGAACTAATTCTTCGTTTGGTATTTCATATAGTTTTGTTATAGATTTTTCATACTTTTTAGAAAGTTGGTCCATCCAAACGTAAACATTCTTAGCGATCATAACAACTTTAGGCATCCATTCTTTATCGCTAGTATAGTTTTCAAGTTCCATTATGTCGTATTCATAAGCTTTTGACTTACCAGGCCCTAATCCTCTTAACATCTCTTCTTCGCGTATAATATCGATGGCAACCAAGATTCTAAACAAATATTTCCCTAATTTTTCGCCCCAATTTTCATGTATATATTCTAATTGATCGCGAATAGAATGTGGGTATTTGAGTGTAGGCTCATTTAACATTTCAATTAAATTTTGATTATTTGGACCAAATTTAGATTTACCATTGAAAAATTCCTTTGTTTCATTAATTATTTCCCTGTATACCGTCCTCTTTTCGAGCAAACCATCATCAAATAGTTCAATGTATGGCAAGAAAGAAGGGTTTGTATTTCCAAGCCAAAGATTTAGAAATTCCTCGACAATTTGGATTTCATTTTCAACTCCTTGTCCTTCTTCTTTCAAGAATTGATCGATATCAACTTTTTCTTGATAGACGCTCTCTGGCGGGAATTCATCGATCAAAGAGTAAATAGCCTTGTTCAGCTTTATATCTCCAATTTTTTCTTTTAAATAATCAAAAAGTTCACGGTTTAAAGATGGATCCATTGTTTGTTCTTTGTACAAATCAAGTAAATACTTTTTAATTTCATAAATTAACGCCATCCCGTTAAATTCTCCTATTTGGATTGCCATTTCGGGATAATTCACTAAGTCTTTCTTTTGATTCAATTTCTGCACAAATAATCTAACTAAATGTATATCACCATCAAATTCAATACTTCCATTTTCAGAAAACTTGAATTCATCAAATATATATCTATTTCTTGCATCTCTCGAAATTTTCATAAGTATTTCACTTTTTTGCCTTAGAATTTTTTTATTTTCAGTTAATATTAATTATCTAGTGAACAATTATTAAAAGATTTCATTCTAAAAGGGAGCGATAATCACGTTTAACTAATTCGAAATTACCAATTTTTTGATAATATTTAATAACATAAATCATTCCTAATTTTTAACAGTTAAAGTTATAAAATCAAAACTAGCTATATTAATTAGTTTCTAATTATTTTTTATAATACGAAATTATAATGATTTGAAATGTGTGCGCGAGTCCAAAATCTAGATGAACTGAACAAAAACGGACGAATTTTAGGAAGAGCAAATTATATATTTACTCCTGAAATAGCCAGTTCTATTGGATCTATTCACGGAAGTTCATTTCAATTAGATGAAACAATCGTAATTGGACGCGATTACCATAACGACAGCCGCATGTTAAAAAGAGCATATACTTCGGGTGTTATGAGTACGGGAGTAAATGTTTTAAATCTTTCCAACTGCACATTCCCTTTACTAGAATTTACGATTAGAAGATTTGGAGCAAGTGGAGGAACATATTTTTCAGGGGGTCATCTTTATAGCGAAGATGTAGGTATTAGGTTCGTAGACGGTGGAGGGATTGAGTTATCCCTTGTCGAAATAAAAAAGATCATTGATGCATACCGCATTTTCCCCGCGCATATTAGGCGGGCAGAACCGCGAAAGATAGGGCGCATAATTGCGATCCCTCAAACTCAAGATGTCTACATTAAATCATTAGAACAATTTGTTAACAAAAAACAAATAAAGGAAGCGCGTTTAAAGATAGTAGTTGATTGCTCATTTAGTCCAACTGGAAGCATTACTCCAATATTAGTTAACGAGATAGGAGTTGAAGTAATTGCGCTAAACACTCATTACCGGGAAAGAACTGTAGTACCCGTACCAAGTATAAATACCATAAAAAATACTGCAGACATCGTAAAAGCCTCAAATAGCCATTTAGGTGTGTGTTTTGACGTCGACGGATCAAGGATATTAATAGTGGATGAAAATGGATTAGAAATTAGCTATGAAAATTTATTAATGTTATTTATCGCATTTGATAAGAGAATTCAAAAATCTAGAAATAGTACGGTTATTCTAACTCCCTCAATTTCTCCCGTCGTTAAAAGTTATATAGAAGAAAGTGGACATCCAACTAAACTTGTAGAGAATTATCCTGGAGAGCTTTCAAGGCAAATCAGACAAGAGAGAGCTTGTCTTGCCGCCTCTGAGTCTTTGAAATTTTATTTTCCACATTATGCGCCATTTTCAGACGGAAATTACATTTTGTTGAAAATTTTAGAAATAATGGCAGAGCAAAAAGATTTAATTAGTTCTCTTACAATTGGTTTTCCTAATGGGATAAAAGTTAATAAAACAATACCCGTATCAGCAGAAATCATAGAAACAATCCATAATAGGTTACTTAAATTCGCCGATGAACACGAATTGAAGTACCAAGATATAATAAATGAGTTAAAAATAATTGATGAAGACGTGTACGTAAACATTAAAGTAGCTTTAAACAGAAATGCAATCCTGTTATCGGCAGAGTCTGAAGATAAAAACAAATCAGTAAAAATGGTAAATGATTTATCTAAAATAATTATGAACCTATAACAAATTAGAAGGAGAAAAAATTTACTATTTTAAAACTTAAATCCTTTCTAATGGAATTATATTTAAAATAATATATCGTTATATTATTAATAATAAAAATTAAAATAATTAAATAAAAGGAAGTTTATATCTTGGAACAAATAAATTCTATAATAATTGTAGCAACTCTTTTCGTAATATTTGGCGTATTTTTATTTTTCGATCTATTCAATAGGAACGAAAGATATGGTTATCTAGCGTACATTGTGGCCCTAATACCCGTTAATGTCTTATGGTTTCTTCAATTTGATGTACTTGGCGTATATTTAGTATTATTTATTCTTTGGATTTTCTGTTTATTACGAGATTTATATGGCGTAACAAAGGAGGAAAAGGAAATTAATGACATTGTTTTATACTTAGTTTTAGCAATTATAATACAAGTAATTCTTACTGCGATTTTACCTGTATCTATCCCTGAAATGCAAACTAACACTATTGAATACT
>DAOUUT010000115.1 GCA_030668025.1 Promethearchaeota archaeon | reverse complement strand
CTGAAGAGCTTTTTCGACAATTATATGATATAGTTGCTACGCTTGTTGATGAAGAGTTTACAGATTATGACGATTATGTAGTTCTACAGCAAAAGTATCTCATTTAATCAAATAGTTTTTTATAGTTCTTATCTAATTTTTAAATCTTTAAAAGCGGATTAGAAGAATTTTAATTTAAAAAAAAAGGTTTATTTATGAATTCAATTTAATAAATAACAGTTTTATTGGTCGAACGAGTAAAAATAGGAAGAAATTGGAATATTTACATACCGATAAACTTCAGATAGATCAGTTGGTTCTCGCCGGGATATTTCTTTATCATATTTTTATTATAATAGGGATATGATGTTGAAAAATAATAGTTCATTAAATCTAAATTACTGTCATAGTTGTTTTCCCACTCTTTAAGAGCTAAAGTAATATTTAAGAACTGCTTCTGGAAATTAAAAGGAACTGAAAATTCTTGAAAATATAGGTATGGCGAAATTGTAGAGGTTTCGCTTTTTTTTAGCCATCTATTTTCTGATATTTGGGAGTATATATGTTTTCCAGATTTATCAAATTTAGAACATAAGCGATTTGAGGTTAAAATAATTCCTACTAAATTAGGATTGTAATTTTCCTTTTTACTAAGACTATAATGTAGATTGCATTCAATAAAGACATTTTCCTTTACTTCAATAACAAATTTATCGTTTTTAAACATCCAAATGATCGGTAATATTATGCTTATAAATAGATATACAACAAACGTATTCTTAAAGAGAACACTCAAATATATATTGTTAAATTGAATAACTTTGATGTCTAAATAAAACAGAATAACAACAGCAATAAAGTTTAAAATAATGAAAAGCCCCATACTTCCAAATCTCTTCTCAAATTCAAATCCAACGTGTTTTGTCTCCCGTTCGATGTATCTAATCAAAGAGGGCGTAAATTTAAGGTATATCGCTTTTATTAAATATATTATCAAAAAAATAGATGTGCTAAATAACGACCAGCTTAAAGTCAAATCTAAAGGAAAAATATTGCTTCCCGAGGGATAAGTTCCTGAGATTAAATAATTGAATGAATTGCTGTGTAAATAAGGTAAATAACCAAATACTAAATAACTTAGCGCTACGGTTAAAATTATGACTATACACGCAACAGATTTTAAAGCTTTTTTAACGTACTCCGCTCTGATTATTTTTACAGAATCTGATAAGTCTTTTTCATTTTCAAAGTTCAACTCTCTTTTAAGGGAATTTCTCATTTTTTCTCGCTCCATTTTTTTATTTTCTCCTTTTCTTCTAAAGGAGATTTCCAATATTTTTGAACAATTTCTCGAAATATTGCCAAGTCTGGATTATCTTCTTCGTTTAATTTTAAAATATGAAATTTTTCTGTTTTTTTCTCAATCTTGATATAACCCGCATTTTCCAAATACTCAAAAGCATATTTTAATTTCTCTAATCTATCTAAATTTAGACTTTTTTTGACATCCGTTTTATTTATGATGCTGTTTGTTTCATGCAATTTTGCCAAGGCCATTAATACTTGTGCGCCCCTCATAGGCGCAATATTTGAAAGTTTATCGAAAATAATACACATGCTCCTTAATAATTTGTCAATATCGTTATAGAAATCTATTTTTGTGCGTCCAGTAAGCTGTAATTTTGTTTTAAAATCGTCAATATTATATTTTTTTAAAAAATCTTTATACGATTGAGACATGGTTAATTAAAAATACCATAATAGGCTATTTATATGTTTTTATTTTAAATATATTCACGGATTTTGTGGATACGATTACAGTAAGATAGACTACGAATACATGTTTATTGTAATAAGATTTTAATTGAGCTAAATAAAACTCTTTTTTATAATTAGTGCCAAATTTTATATTATTCGAAATCTGACGGGAGTTTACCTTTAAAGGGTTTGAATTTTTTAAGACTTTTTAAGAAAGGTTTTATTTTTCATAAATGTCGAAAGCGCTTGTAAAATTCGATTTTGAATCCTTATTTTTTATTTTGTCTTTTTCAGTTTTAGATTTAAATTGAACCGAGGATTTCTGATACACATTTGGTTTCAGCTCAGTTATAAATTGTGATAATCTACCGGTTTGATAACCTCTATATGTTCTAACCATAGAAGGTGATACCAAATACAATTGGTCTTTCGCTCTTGTTGTGGCAACGTAAAAAACCCTCCGTTCCTCCTCGTAGGCGTCGGCGTCTCCTACAACACGACTTGAAGGAAAGAAATCTTCGCACAACATAGGAACAAACACTACTCGCCATTCAAGACCTTTAGCTCGGTGAATAGTAGAAAGTATTAACGGTTTTTCGTCTTCTGTTTGAATACCCATTCGAACGGATTTAGATTCAATAGAAGACGTGTTTAAACTAAGAGTTTCTAAAAATCTCCGAATTGTTGGAAATTTTTGGGCGTAGACTCCAAGCTGAATCAAATCATCTAATCTTTCTTGCCAATTTTCGTATTTAGATTTAATATAATCATCTAAGACTTTCACTAAACTTTTTATGATTTCTTCAGGAGCATCTTGAGAAGTAAAATTAATTAAGTTTTTTAAGTGTAAGATTAGCATTCTCCTTCCTTTTTCTTGAATTCGAGCTCCTTTCATTTTTGTAGTGAAAAAAGATTTATTCACTAATGTTTCAAGAGGATTACTTGTGCTTGATATTGCATGAAATATTTTTTCTGCTGAAGCGCCCCCTATCCCAGGAATTATAGAAAAAACGCGCGACCACGCAATTTCGTCGTAAGGGTTTTCGATAATGCGTAAATGAGCCAATAAATCTTTAATATGGGCTTTTTCAAAAAAGGCAACACCCGCTCGCACTTCGTAAGGAATGTTTTTAGCTTGTAATTCTAATTCAATTTGCAACAAATGGAAGCTAGCTCGGCAGAGAACTGCCATTTCAGAGAATTTGTAATCATCAGAGCGTAATTTCAAGATTTGACTGGTAATAAATCGAGCTTGGTCCCTTTCGTCGCCTACATTTACTTGAAATGGCGTTTCACCCTCAAGACGAGCGGGTTTCATGTTTTTCTTGTGCTGTTTTTTGTTATGTTTTATTGAATTGTTCGCTAAGTTGAGAATTTGAGGAACGCTCCTGTAATTATAAGTTATAACGTATCTTTTGCAATCCTTATATTTCTTCTCGAAATTTAAAATATTTTCAAAGTTAGCCCCTCGAAACGCGTAAATACTCTGGGCGTCATCTCCTACTGCCATTACATTTTGGTCAGGGTTTTCTTCTACGATTTTGCTAATAATTTCGTCTTGAATATAGTTAGTATCTTGATATTCGTCTACTAACACATACTTTATGCGTTGAGCAATTGATTTAGCAACCATCCTTTCGTCTAATAACCTATTCCAAAAAACTAATAAGTCGTCGAAATCTATTAAATTATCGTGTGCTTTTTTAGTTTTGTATATGTTAAGCACCTCTTTTAACTTCGAAATAATTTTATCGTTGTCAAATTGGGGATACTTCCAAAGTATAACTTCGCGAATAGATTTGTTACAATTAATAGAAAAAGATAAAATATTTTTAGCTGCTACGGAATTCGGAAACCTTTCTTCCAACTCTTTTATATTAGATTGATTAATTGCAAGTTTCATCAAGCCTTTCGAATCCGTTTGGTCCATTATCGTAAAATTTGGCTTAAGACCTAGCGTTTTAGCGTACTTTCTTAAAAATCGATTTCCCATAGAGTGAAATGTTCCAGCCCATATACCTTTTGGACGCTTGCCTAATAGAATTTCTACTCGTTTAATCATTTCTTTAGCAGCTTTATTTGTAAAGGTAACAAGCATTATCTCGCTAGGTTTCACTCCAGACACTAATAATTTAGCAACCGAATAAACAATAGTTCTCGTCTTCCCTGAACCCGCTCCCGCTATTATTAACATCGGTCCTTTAATATTATTAACTATCTCGAGCTGCTCTTCGTTTAAATCACCCTTAAAATCAATATCCTTATATCTTTCAATAATCTCTGGTTCCTTTTTTTCTAAAGATTCAGTGTAATCGTCGTCAAAAAATTCAAATACGAATTCTTCAGTTAGATTTTTTTTCTGAGGCATAAATTTTTATCCATTAAATTGAGGTATAATTAGTAAATCTATTCTGATCAAAATAAAAATTTAATAGTTAGATAATTTAATAGTTTAATATTTCCGATGCTAGTTAAAATCATTGATAATCTCAAGATCGTCTGCTTTAATTTATTTTACTAATTTGTCAAAAGGAACATTTTTATTACAGTATATCAAGGATAACCGTTTTGAAAGATAGTTATTGTTTCTATTACATAAAACATGTATTCGTATCCAAATAAATGACATAAGTCTTTAAATAGCCCTTCTTCTAATTTTTATTCGATAAGAAAATTTTATAAAGAAAAAAGCAGATTGCGTTAAGATAAAGATTTTCGCAATTTTTTAAAAATTAAAAAATAAGATAACTAAAAAGTGAGGTAGAAAAAAACGTTAAAATTAAAAAAAGTAATTCCAAGGACTTATGAGCAAATGTGCTTGGATAAATTGAAGGAATTAGGTCTTTCTACAGCCAGTGAATGGGCAAGCGCTATGGGCTATGAAACCCATAATGCTCTCGCCAAAGTTATTAGAAGAATTTTGAATGATATGCCCGACAAAATACGTGTAAATTCTAACAAAAAGCCGCGATACTATAAGGCATTATAGAAATTTTAATTTTTATATATTTTTCTCTTTTTTATTAAAAAGTCTAATTTCGAGAAGACACTTAAAATGAGGCTTATTTCTTTCCTAGATACAAATGCTCTTTCAAACACGTTTTTAAACGCGAAGAAAACGTTTTCTTTTTTATGTGTGCGAATTTTCAGTTTGGTAATAAGATTATTAATAATATCATAAAGTACTTGCTTCTCGTTCTTATTCGCTAACAAAACGGGTTTTCCTCCTCGACCAATATTAATAATATTAATTTTTTTGAAAATCTCGTATAAAATAATGCCACACGCATGAGAAAGGTTTAAGGTAGGATAAGAATTGTTAGTTGGGACCCTCAACAAAATGTCGGCAACTTCAATCTCATCGTTCGTTAGTCCATGCGATTCCTTTCCAAAAACTAAAGCAATTTTCAACGGATTCTCGGAGATCGGTAGTGTTAAATCGTCTGGAAAGGTAGCTAGCCTCCTAATGTTTCTAAAATGTTTTCCTTTTGCTGTAGTAGCGATTACTAAGTCAAAGCGCTCCATCAATTCTTTATAATTGGTTAAATAATCCTTTCCGTTATTGAGAGGTAAAATCTCAGAGTTAAACAAGACATCTTTACCGTGCATGGCGTACCCTTGAGTTTTATAGCTTTTAATTTTTTCTACTTTTTCGATCGGATCAAAAATTACTAAACTTTTAAAATTAAAATTTTTCATTACTCGTGCTATAGATCCGATATTTGCAGCGTGTTCCGGTTGAATTAGAACAATTGAAAAGTTTAAGTTGCGGTATTCTTCTGCTACTTGAGTTTCTTGGAAGGTGGATATATCTTTTTTTAAAAGTTTCTTATTCATATTATTATCGTTTTTGTTGAGTTAAGTCATGATTAGCAAATTAATTAGATGTAAACTAACATTTAAATATTTAAGGCGATTAAATTTTAATAGCGAAATTTGTGTTTGGTTAGATGGAAGAAATAATATGAATAAATCTAAAAAAATTAATCAAATAAAAATTAAAAAAGAAAAACTAATCTTATCTTACCTATGGATCATCATTGGCATTTTCGGGATTCTTTTTTATACATTCATTGTTATTGACGGAAATGGTTTCCTCTTATCCATTATTATTTTGATTATGGGAGTAAGTTTAACAATTCTCTTCTTAAAGGGAAAATTATGCTTTCTTAAAAAAAGCGAAGATAAAAATATCTATCTAATCTTTTCAATCATTTATTATATATTAGGTATGCTTAATTTTTTATTTTTCATCGTAAACCCATACAGACATGCACGATATTTAATCTATAGCTTGCCTTGGCTTGGACTTGCAATATATTATACGCTTCTATATGTAAAATTTTTTAAAATGAAAATAAAAAAGAGAAAAAAATTAAATTAATCAAAATTAGGCCTTTTATCTTGCCAAGGTGCGATTTCTTCAAAAGCTTTTGATACTTGTAAAACTTTTAATTCGTCATACATACTTCCAACTATCTGCATTCCAATAGGTAAGCCATCGCTAGACCATCCACATGGAATTGTTGCTGCGGGGTTACCTGTTAAATTGAAAGGAAACGAAAATGGTTGCCAACCTGTAGGTGAAACATTAATATTGTTAATTTTTGGGGGAAACATTATACCTAAATCAAAAGCTGGAACTGCCGTCGTAGGAGTTATTAAAATATCGAATTCTTTAAAAATTTTGAAAATAGTCTCATGTACTTTGTTACGAGCAGCGAACGCTTTTGGTAGCGACATTCCATCGTATCCTGCTCCTGCTTTGACCATTTTTACTAGATCGGGATCCATTTTATCTTCCCATTCTTTCAACTTTTGTTTTAAGTCGTAAGCTAGCATTACAATCCATAAAGTGTAAAATGGCGATTCAGGTTTTCTTAACTTCATTTTGACTTTCTCAACACTCCAACCAAATTCCTCAAATTTAGTTATCGAATTTAATATTGATTTTTCTACCTCAGAGTCTATAACTTTCGCGAAGCCTAAGTCTAAAGTATAGCCAATTTTTAATTTTTTAGGTTTTTCGTTCACTAACTCTAAATAATTGATATTATCTGATGGTATTGAAAACCTATCTCCCTCAAAAAAACCTTTCATAACGTCTAACATTAGCGCAGCATCTTTTACAAATCTTACAATTGGTCCAGCAACGGATAAAGATTGAGCCATAAGGTATTGTCGAGGATATATGGCTACCCGGCCAAAACTTGGTTTAAAGCCATATACTCCACAAAAACCAGCAGGATGTCTAAGAGAACCTCCCCCATCAGACCCTTGCGCTAAGGGTCCCATTCCAGAAGCAACTGAGGCGGCTGCGCCACCACTCGATCCTCCAGAGGTCTTTTCTAGATGCCATGGATTGCGTGTGATACCGAAAATTAGATTATCCGTAGCTCCTTTAAATCCAAATTCTGGAGTGTTGGTTTTTCCTAGAATAACGCAACCTGCATCTTTAAGTCTTTTTACATAAATAACATCTTCATCTGGGATAAAATGTTCATATATTTTTGAACCAAAAGTAGTTCTAATTCCCTTAGTCATTGCAAGATCTTTAATTGATGTTGGAACACCATTCAATTTACCTAATTTCTCACCTTTTTTTACTCTATCATCTGCCTCTCTTGCCATCTCTCTTGCTAAATCGAAAGTAGGAGTACAATATGCGTTAATAATTGGATTTACTTTCTCAATTCTTTCAATAATCGTTTCGGTTATTTCTTCAGATGTTAATTCTTGATTTCTTATCGCATCAACCATATCGCAAGCGGACATAAAACAAATATCTTCTTTATTCATATTTTTCGCCTAAATTTATCTTAAGTTATTAAATCAAATTATGCCGACCTTATATTTAAAACATAAATTATTGATGAATTTAATTAAAAAAAGTAAAAAAAAGTGTGATTACTAATTTAAAATATTTTTTTTTCTTAACTTTCTTTGAACGCTCTTTCTCTCAATTTTCTTCTAAATATTTTTCCTACAGTAGTTCTTGGTAAAACATTTAAAAACTCAATTTTACGAGGATATTTGTATCCTGCTAACCGTTCTTTGGCCCATTCAAGGATATCTCGCTCAGTAATTTTTCCATCTTTGTATTCTGGTTTTAACACCACATATGCTTTAATAGTTTCGCCGATATTTGGATCAGGAGCAGATACAACGCCAGCTTCTAAGATAGCTGGGTGTTCGTACAACTTTTCTTCGACTTCTCGAGGCATAACCTTATATCCTTTATATTTGATTATATCTTTAGTACGACCTTCGATATAGAAATATCCTTGTTCATCCATTCTTGCGAGGTCTCCTGTCCTTAACCAACCGTCTATTATCGTTTTATTCGTTTCCTCGGGGCTTTTCCAGTATCCCTTCATTACTTGAGGTCCTTTTATTAATAATTCTCCAATCTCGTTCGGTTTAAGTTCTTCTAAGGTTTCAGGATTAACAATTTTAGCATCCGTATCAATAATGGGTACACCAATGCTCTCTGACCGAATTTCAGGCATCCATTTAGCTGCCACATGTGTAATTGGTGATGTTTCAGTTAAGCCAAAACCTTGACCGACTTTGGTACCGACAATTTTTTCCCATTTTTTAGCCAACTCAGGGGCTAATGCCGCCGAACCAGAGTTTGCTTCTTCGAGGCTGGAAAGATCTCGTTCTGTAAAATCAGGGTTGTTAATTAACATTTGAAACATAACAGGAACTCCAATATAATTAGTAACTCGATAATATTCAATTGCTTCTAGAATTACAGAGGCGTTGAAGGAGGGAAACATTACAAGCATGGCCGCTCCAAAAGAAGCGGCTATCAAAACTAGAAAACCAAAAGAATGACATAAAGGTATAACTGATAAATTAACAGTTTTACCGAAAGTGCTTTCATTTTCTTCAGTTTCTCCTGCCATTAATAGAGTTGAAAGCGCGCAAGAAACAAAATTAGTATGAGTTAACATTACTCCTTTTGGTAATCCAGTAGTACCCCCAGTAAACAATAGAGCGGCTAGATCGTTTGTAGGATCAAATTCTATATCTGGTTGGATTGGGGCTACACCCTCTATAAATTCCTCGAAAGTTATAGTACCCTCTTTAGCTGCTTCAGCTTGTAGTAATATTATATTTTCTAATTTTATTTTCTTTTGAACCTTTTTTATCGTTCTAAAGTTCCCTTTATGCACAAAAACAGTATTCATATTCTCAGATTCCTTAACAATGTGAACTACGTCATTTTCTTTAAGTAATGGATTGATTGGAACTACTATCGCTCCCGTTTCCATAATACCCAGAACGCAAAATAAAAATTCAGGACAATTACCCGTCATAATCCCAACTGGATCTCCCTTTTTGACCCCTAATTGCACTAAAGCGTTCGCTAATCTGTCAGCAATATAAATTAATTCGCGATACGTGTATTTTTTATCAGTCCCTTTGTGATAAACACACACATTATTAGGAAATTGTTTAGCTGCTAATTTAATAAATTCGTGAACTGGTATAGGATCAAATTTGATCGACTTTGGGATGTTTGACTCCCTAAATTGTAGCCATGGACGATCGTGACTTTCAAGATACGGAGATTCATTTTCATAATCGTAAATTGGTTCCCATTCTGAATAATCCTTCATTTTAAACACAAAATTAATTTTAATAGAATTGTATAATAAACAATTTCATTCTAAGGATATAAAAATCTATTTGTTTAACTTGGAAAAAAAATCTTTAAAAATAATTAGAATAATTAAGAAATATTAATTTTTTAAAAAATTAAGAATTATCTCGTTAACTTCCGAGGCTCTTGAAAGCGTCATAAAATGACCGGCTCCATTTATAACTTTTAGTTCGCTGTTAGGGATTCTTCCATGCATTTCTGTCATAACCGAAACGGGAGTTTGCCGATCGTGGGACGCTGCTATCAGAAGCGTTTTATTTTTAATTTCGTGTAATCTTTCTAGAGTATAATGTGTTTTCATGGCCTCTGCTTGATTTATTACATCTTGGGGTCTTGATGGATTAATTGTGCTTTCTCTGATTAAATCTTCCATAGAAAAAATGTCAAAAAATCTCTTGCCTGGATTAGCTTCCATCTCTTTTCTGAACTTTACGTGAAAGACCCAACGCGATTTTTGCTTAAAAGCCTTTAGGGGGTCGTGTTTAATAGTCTCAATCTCTTCAAGACGCCCTTTTTTAGGAATTTCAACCCAATCTGTATCGACTCGACCGAAATTTGTAGCGATTAAGATTAATTTTTCGACTTTTTCGGAATATTGTAGCGCAAAATGTTGGGCAATCATTCCGCCAAAGGAGCGACCTATTAAATGAACTTTTTCAACGCCAAGATAGTCCATTAAGCCTTTTACATCTCCCGCTAGCATTTTCATGGTGTATGGAATATTAGGCCGATCAGACTCTCCAGTCCCTCGAAGGTCAAATGTAATAATTTGGAATTCTTTGCTTATATCTACTATTTGAGTTTTCCATATTTCTTTTTTTGCGCCATATCCATGTATAAAGATAACCGGGAAACCAGTTCCGTAAACTTGATAAGACAATTTTAAACCGTTTATCTTTGCGAAATTCATAATCAAGATTACTATTTTTTGATATTTATGTTTTAGTATTAAAATAAAAAAAAAAAATTATAGTTTAACTGCGAGTTTTCTCTCGTTTTTCATCGTGTAAGGCTTCTAGCTTAACCTTTATTTCTTCGTATTTTTCTTTTGTAAGTGGGAATTTTCTAATTGCTATTAACCCTATTATTAACGCAACAGCGGGAAAAATGAACATTAAACTTCTAAGTCCAAAAATAGTGTATTCAGTCGTTCCTACCGGGTCAAACGTGGCCCATCCAACGCTGTTGAAAACAATATTAATACTAAGAATTACTAAAATCGTAGATAATTTGGTAAGCAAAGCGTTTATGCCGTAATAACCACCATCTCGTCTCGTACCCGTTG
>DAOUUT010000293.1 GCA_030668025.1 Promethearchaeota archaeon | reverse complement strand
CTTTAATCTCTTTCCCTTCCTCAATTAATTTTGATGTTTCTATGTTTAAATTATAAATTTCATTTAACACCTCTATTATTGCCGCGCCAGCTTCTGGTGTAGGTATTTCTAACACGGGAGCAAATAAGGCGTATGCATTTAATTTATTTGATAAAGCTTCGTTTAATACGGTTGCTTCTGGACCTACGATGATGCCCTTCTCTACTTTCTTAATTCCATACTTTTCTAAAGTGTCAACCATCTTTGCTTCAGCGGCATAATATATTGGATAATCGTCAATAATTCCACGCTGAGGTATCCCTTGGAAAATCACAACTTCCTTAGCCTTTACATCGTCAGATAATAACCAATTATTTATGGTTCTAGATAAGTCGTTATAAGCTGTCGAAACTTGAAACGGTACTTCTGAGACTCCAACAATTAAGTTATGTTTAGGGGAATAATAGATTCTAAATGGATGTTTTAGCACGCCTTCGTAAAAAATGCTTATAGGAGGGAGATATTCGCTTGTGACAAATCCTATTTCAACTATATCAGGGATTTGCTTAATTAACTCGTTAGATACAATCGGTCCAATGAGCCCAATACCGGCAAACCCCAGAATCATTGTAGCCCCTTCTTTTATCTCAGTTTTGAGGTCTTCTATAATAATTGCACTTCTCTTACCCTTGTCGCATATATATTCCTTTTTTACCATACTTATCTCCTATTTGATTATTGTATTATTTTAAATCTTTTTTAATTTGGTTTTTCAATTATCAATTTGAAGTCTTACATTATATAATTATAAACAGATCAATATTAAAATTAACCTATTATGAATCGTTAATGATTTTAACAAGCTAACTTTTCAAAAAAACAGAAATTCCCTTTTTTTAAATAAAATATTAAAAATTTGACGAATTACAAGATTATAATAAATATAATAACATTTCGAGGATTTTTAATTGCTATTAGAACTTAAGGAAGTAACAATTCCAACTCTTGACCAGAAGTGCGTCATTGCAAATGAAGTTTCTTTCGGAATTAAAGAAGGTTCGATTCACGCTATCATAGGGCCAAACGGTTCCGGTAAATCGACCTTAGAATATACCGTTATGGGGTTAGGGGATTATAAAGCGTCAAAAGGAAAAATATGCTTCGATGGAATTGACATTACTAATTTGAGTATAACTGAAAGAGCAAGGCTTGGAATTACTTTAGCATGGCAAGAACCTGCGAGAATTGATGGTTTATCTGTGCATAAATATGTTTCCTTGGGTATGAAAGATAAATCAAAAATGAGAGAAAAAGTCGTTGAAGCTTTAAAGATTGTCAATTTAGAACCCGAAAGGTATTATAACCGAACTATTGATGAATCACTAAGCGGAGGAGAAAGAAAGAGAGTAGAATTGGCTGCAGCAATCGCAATGAAGCCCCGATTAATTATATTGGACGAACCTGACAGCGGTTTGGATTTTATCGTGCTGGAGGACTTTATGCATATTTTCGAAAAAATAAAAAAGCTAAACATGACCATCTTATTGATAACTCATCGAGAAGATATTGGAATGGTAGCCGATTATGGAACATTGATATGGCGTGGCGATCATATCATTACTGATGTGTTTCCGAAAGTAATGCTTAGATATTGTGCTAAAGCAGGGCTTAAAGAATTTTGTAAAAGAACTTTGTACAAAAATGGAACGGTATGCTTTGATGACGATTATATTGATAGAATATTTAAAGAAGAGGGCTCATCATGAATAATAGCGATTATCCTGAAGATATATTACAAAGTCTTGAAGACTATAACATAGATGTTCGAGATTTTTTACCCGGTCATGGCAAAGGTGCCAAACTCTTATTAGATTTTAACAAAATATCCGGGATCGAACAAGTTGAGGGTATAGTAATAAAGGGGCGAGAAATTCCAAATGGAATAGTTGCTGATGTCGTTGTAAAAGAAGGAACAAAGCTTGAAGAACCTATTCACTTATGTTTTGGGATAAATAAGGAAACCGGAGTTCAAGAGATTTTTCCAAGAATAATTGCCGAAGATAATACAGATGTAAAGATTCAAGCTCATTGTAGCTTTCCAAACGCAAACGGGTTAATTCATAAAATGTTTGGTCATTATTACATAGGAAAAAATTGTAATTTTACATATAGTGAAACTCATTATCATGGTGAGAATAGTGGAGCATTAGTAGCACCAGTTGCTTATATATACGTTGGAGAAAATAGCGTCTTCGAAAATAATTTTAATCTTACTAAAGGAACCCCTGGTAGGGTTAAAATATTAATTGATATTTACGCAATGAAGAATAGCGTTATTAGATCAAATGTTAAAGCTTATGGAAAAAATATTAAAGATTCTATAAGAATTCGAGATTCAGTTTTTCTTGAAGGTGAAAATGCTAAAAGCGTTATTAAAATGAAAGCGGCCGCAAAGGATGGAGGGGAAGTTTTAATGTACGGAATTACAGAAGGAAATGCGCCTCATTGTAACGGTCACGTCGAATGTAGTGAGATTGTTCTTGGACATGGTTCAATATGTAGAGCCCGCCCTTTCATTAGAGCTACCGACCCAACTTCAAGCGTTTCACACGAAGCTTCTTTAGGAAGGTTTCCACAAAAATGGTTAGATGAGATTATGGCTAAGGGTTTATCAGAGGAAGAAGCAACAGACATTCTTATAGAAGCTATGCTTCAAGAGGAAGTAAAATTATAAATAAGTCAAATGTAAGGTAATACTAACCTAAGAAATAAAAAAGAAATAAAAAAAAGTGAAAATAAAAAATGGGTAAAAATAAAATAAAGGAAGGAGATAAAGCTCCTTTATTCAAAATTGATTCCTACAATGCTGGAACAATTGAATTAGGAGAAATAATAGGAAATGAAAAGATTATCTTGATTTTTTCAAGATACTTTGGATGTCCAATTTGTCAATTGGATTTGAATATGTTAATGGAAAAAGCCCCTGAAATTAAAAGTAAAGGAGCAAAATTACTATATGTAACTCAATCTGGTGAAAAAGTCGCTAAAGAGTTTATTGAGAAATATCAGATTGAGTTTCCTGTAATACCTTCAACGAAAGACGAGTTATACGCAGAATATGGGTTAGGATTGTTTACTGCTGGAGCATTAACAAAAATTAGAAGTAAATTGAAAGAAGCAACGAAGTTAGGACTTCAACACGGTGAGTATGAAGGTTGGGAGAAACAGGGTCCCGGACAATTTGTTATTAACGAGCAAGGAGACATAATCCACGAAAGAAAAGGATGGCTAATGCTTCCAGAAATATTTGAAGTATTATAGATTTAATATTAGAAGATTTAATATTAGATATAGATAAATATTAACTTCAGAAGGAAGGTGGAAAGAATGAAAGAGAAAACTAAGTACCAAAATTACCGTTTTAGAGGGAAAATTAGCGTCGACGAGATTGAACCTTGGTTTGATTTTGGAACAACGCAACCTTGGGACGAGTTAGAAGTTCCATGGGTTTTGGATAATAAGGTAAGACGAGAGATTCTAATTATACTCGCTAAAAGTCCAAAAACCTTTGAAGAATTGTATGAAAATCTTAACTTTTCACCTAAACCTCTTTTAATTTCCAAAGAAGAGTACGATTGTAAGCTAAAATATCAATGGACCAAAGAAACAATCAAAAATCACTTGTTAAATTTAGAAT
>DAOUUT010000251.1 GCA_030668025.1 Promethearchaeota archaeon | reverse complement strand
TGTATCACTTTACTTAATTTATAATAATTCTATAGATAGGCTATTGTTGAATTGAATATAAAATTATGTGATTGGAATTGATCAAGGATCGTCCAAAACATTGTTTTTGCGCTTTTTAGACTAAAAATTCAAGATGAAATTCTCGAAAATCGTCATTCTTTAAATACTACTCATGTAGGAATTTCGTCACAAATGACAGAATTTTTATTATGAATATATAAATAGTATTGATTAAAAAAAATGGTTTCTGGATGCGAGCTATTAAAAGAAGGAGGATTGGGTGGGAAAAAAATTAAAGTATAGAACATATTGATGAAAATTTCCTAGTTGAAGACAGAGACTATTTATGACGAACTAAATAATTTCGCATTTCACGACTCCTTCTCTCGTATCACCTAGATATCACACCCTTAAATAAGACTTTTTTCTGCTCTTAAATTCATGGAAAAACTTCAAATTACAAGGAGCTCACCTGATCACGGTGAGCTGGTCGAGCTCTACAAGAAAGAATCGAGAACTAAGCTGAAGAAGGAGATCCTAAATTACAATTAGTGCTAGTTTTTTTAAATTTATTTGGCCTGAATTTTTTAGTTTTATAAGGACTGAATTCTATTAATATAATAAAAATTAAAAAAATAAGATTTGAAATTTTCACATTAAGGAACTACCCTATATTTGATTTTAGTGAACTTCCTTTATGAATATTGATTTTCAATGTATTTTCTTTTAATATTACTCTATTTCTATCTTTCTAATAAACATTTAAAAGGGATTTTTAATTAACATTTTTAGATTCACCATGAAATATGATTTTGATAGAGTAATTGACCGTACTAGAACTAATTCAATGAAGTGGAATAAGCATTTTCTTAAATACCGTTTTGAATCTGAAGAAGTTTTACCTCTTTGGGTCGCTGATATGGACTTCCAATGCCCTCAACCGGTTATTGAGGTTTTGAAAAAGAGAGCAGCTGAAGAAATTTATGGATACAGTTGGCATAAAATCCCCGCTTATTTAAATGCAGTAACAAATTGGATGAAACGAAGACATAATTGGGAAGTTAATAAAGATTGGATTGTATTCAGTCCTGGTATTGTTCCAGCTATTTATATGTTAATACAAACCTTTGTAAACACCGGAGAAAAAGTAATTATCCAACCTCCAGTATATGATCCCTTCTTTACAGCAATAGAAAACAATGGACGTCAAGTATTACTAAATCAACTAATGTACGAAAATAAGAAATACTCTATTGATTTCGAAGATTTTGAAGAAAAAGCTAAAGATCCTCTAACTAGAATGTTTATTCTCTGTAGTCCCCATAATCCTATAGGTCGTGTGTGGACTGAAAAAGAACTCAGAAGAATTGGAGATATATGTCTAGATAATGAAATTTTAATAGTTTCAGACGAAATACATCACGATTTAATACTCTCAGGATATAAGCATACTTTATTTTCTACCATATCTAAAGAATTTGAACAAAACACATTTGTATGCACCGCACCAGGTAAAACGTTCAATATAGCTGGTTTGCAAATCTCTAATATTATTATTTCTGATAAAAGGAAGAGAGAAGCTTTTACAAATACTATTATGAATATAAATGGTATTATGATTCCTAATGTTTTTGGCATAGTTGCTTTGATAGCAGGTTACGATGAAGGAGAAGAATGGCTTGATCAAGTTTTAAAATACATCGAAGCCAATTTTAAATTCCTAAAAGAATTTATAAGTGAAAATCTTCCTGATGTTGATTTTATTGATCCTGAAGGGACTTATCTAGCGTGGTTAGATTTTAGTAAATTAGGAATGAATGATGAAGAACTTCGTGAATTTATGCTTAAAAAGGCAAAAGTTGCATTAGATGATGGAAAAATATTTGGTCCGGGCGGAGAAGGATTTCAGAGAATGAATATAGCATGCCCAAGATCATTATTAAAAGAATGTATGATAAGAATAGTGAGTGCTTTGAATTAGCTATTAATCTAATACTTTTAGAAAATATTAAGGTTATGTTTAACACTTTAAAATATGACTATTTTATCTTCGGAGTAGCTGATTGGGATCTTTATAATTGTATTGGCTATCCTGAATCTTATAGATATTACTTAGGACGAGGTATAATTATATGTGAAACTCCAATATTGGAAAAGAAACCGTTTTATTTAAAAGACTAATGAACATTGTTCTTAATTGACAAAAATGAATGAAAAAAATGATGAAAATTTACCAAACGAAAATGGTCAAAAACCTTCAAAACCTAAATGGTGGAAGCCGTTATGGATATTGACCGCTATTTCGATGGTTGGTTCGGGAGTTTTTATTTATTATATTTTATTACTTGGAGAATTTGTACGCATTATTATTATATTTTCATTAGTCTGGGGTTTCGCTATTTATATCCGTGTAAGACCCTCTAAGAAGAAAAATAAGGTATTTTATATTTTATTGGGAATTACTCCAATCGGATTTGGATTATGGATATTATATGCTTTAATTTGTGGAATAACTAATTTTGGTAAATTTATAGTGAGTTTCAAACCTTTTGGTTATTGGTTACAATGGGGTATTATAATAGGGCTCTTCATTATTGGTGGTTTTATTGGTAATTGGATTGGTAAAAAAAGAGATTATAGATTTCCTGGGATTAATACCTTTTAGGCGATCATTAAATTTAAGTTTTTACTCATAGGCGCTTTACTTTTTAAAATTAATTTGAATCTGCGTCATAATATCTATAAGAACCCATTAATTTATTTATTTTAAGATCTTAAGTATTTTGCATTTATTGATGAATCAGGGAATCCCAATCCTAAAGATACAAATAATAAGTTCTATGTTTTATTAGCCCTTATCATGCATGAAAAAGGCTTTCCCTATCTTAATGGGTATACTAAATATCTAAGATATGATATTTGGGATTTAGTTAAGGGCGATGAAAATAATGGTAAAATTCCTGAGGATTTTGATCTTCATATTAAAGAAATAACAAATAGAACCAATTATTACGTAAATTTAAAAAATGATGATGAAACACTCGTCAAGGTGTTAGATAAAATTTATGATTTTATTTCTCACCTTTATGCTAAGGTTATTGCCGTCATAATCCCAAAGGAGACGTTTTATAGCATTTATTCTGAAGGGATAACTACTTGGGCATTTAAATTGCTAGTTGAGCGTTTACATCGCTATATATTGCTCCGAAAAAAGCATAGGGAAGAATTCGTCTTGCTTGTGATGGATAGTATGGGTGAGGAAGAAAGGGCAGAGACTACTTTAAGAATAATATAGAGAAATTTCCTAAATCAATAATATGTGAAACTCCGATATTGGAGAAGAAGCGTTATGTTTAAAAGAATAATAAACATTGTTCTTAATTGACAAAAATGAATGAAAAAAATGATGAAAATTTACCAAACGAAAGTGCTCAAAAACCTTCAAAACCTAAATGGTGGAAGCCGTTATGGATATTGATCGCTATTTCGATGGTCGGTTCGGGATTTTTTACTTATTTTTTATTACATGGAGAATTGATACTTATTATTATTCTTGAAATTATATTTTCATTAGTCTTGGGTGGTGCTTATTATATCCGCGTAAGACCGTCAATAAAAGTTAATAAATTGGTCTACATTCTTTTTGGAATTACTCCAATCGGATTTGGATTAGTCATATTATATGCTTTAATTTGTGGAATAACTAATTTTAGTAAATTTATAATGAGTTTCACACCTTTTGGTTCTTGGTTACAATTGGGTATTATAATAGGGCTCTTCACTATTGGTGGGTTTATTGGTAATTGGTTTGGTAAAAAAAGAGATTATAGACTTCCTTTAAGCCCATATTAAAATTTTAATAAAAATTTACTAAATTTTACTAAAGTTCTCTCTATTATTATTTCTTTTGTTTATTTAAATTTATTTTTTAATTTTCCTCTATACAATATTATTCCAAGCACAAGAGTTAACGAGATAATTAGGAAGCCAACGTTATATCCTGAAATATTTGGAAGGTAATATCGAGTTAAGCTGTCTAAATTACATTGTAAATAAAAGGTGTCGGAACCGTTCTCGATTAAAATAAGTTGTATGTAATAAATCTTTGACTCTAACGAGGTGTAACTGATGTAAGGGTTATCGTCTAAGCTATAATTTATCGCAACATCGAAAATTCGCGGGTCAAGACTTTTATCTGGGTTAATAAAAGATTCAGTAGGACGCTTATCAAATAGAAATAGAGCAAAATTTCCATCCCCAGTATGAGTCACATTAATTTCAATAGTTTGGCTAGTGTTTAAATGAGTTAGGAAAAATACAGAAATTCCATCGTTAATGTTATCTATGTGCTCGAATCCAGAAACATTAGCGGGTGGTATTAAAATGAATAAAGTAAAAACGGTAAAAGCGAGAAATTTACGTTTCATAATTCCGTATTCATAATAGTTTTAAGTTTGATATAAAGTTTATATTAACTTAAGTTTTATTGAATTATAAATCTAAGTCGTATTGTCAATTGTTAATTTAAAACGTTGAATTATTAAAAATTGCTAATAGATTTTTCTTAATCGAAATTTTTTTCAATAAAGGTTTAATTAATTTATAAATATAGGTTCAAAATTTTAAAATAATTGTAGATATGGTCAAAATGGATAAATTAATTTTAGAAAACTTGGATTTTGAAAAGCAACATGGATTAGGGAACGACTATATTTTAATAAATAACCTCAAGTGGGATATCCCTGATGTTAAGAAGGCAGATTTGGCTAAAAAATTATGTAAACATCATTATTCAATCGGGGCTGATGGGGTTTTATTTGTTTGCCATCCAAAAAACACGGAAGTAAGGATAAAAATCTTTAACCCTGACGGCTCTCAAGCAGAAATGTGTGGCAATGGCGTTCGATGTTTTGCTAAATACATTTACGAGAACGATATTTATAAAGAAGACGAAATTGAAATTGAAACGCTCAAAGGAGTTGTAGTAGCAAAACTCAATGTAATTGATGGCAAAGTTAAATCCGTAAAAATCGATATGGGAGCTCCTATTTTAGATTGTGAACAAATCCCAGTTGATTTAGAAGATCCTGTAAAGCAATGTGTTAACGAATCTATAATAGCTTTAGATAAAATCTTTAAATTCACAGCAGTTTCAATGGGCAACCCTCACGCTATTATATTTACAAAAGAGACATTAAACGATAACGAGCTAAATAGATATGGAGCGTCTATAGGATCAAACGTACTCTTTCCAAAAAAAACAAATGTGGAATTTGTAAAAGTTCTTTCTAAAGAGGAAGCGGTTCTAAGAGTTTTTGAAAGGGGTGTTGGTATCACTAATTCGTGTGGAACGGGTTCTTGCGCTGCTGTGGTAGCGGGAACTATTCTAGGATTGTTTGAGGAAGATATTCCAATTACAGTCCACAACGATGGGGGCGATTTGATAATTACTTATAATGGAAAAACGGTTTTTATGGA
>DAOUUT010000086.1 GCA_030668025.1 Promethearchaeota archaeon | reverse complement strand
TTTTTCTTTTAAATTCTTAGGTCGATTAGCAAAAAATCATTAAATTGTACAAGTAGTAAGTTTTAATATCGAAACTAGCCTAACGTATATCAACCAAGATTCAAAAGAAAAAACAATTTCAAAATATAAGAGATGAAAATCAATTGGCTAAGCAGTTAAAATTGTTCGAGTCAGTCTCTTCGACAGGTAAAAGTTCTAAATCCGCATCAAAGCCTACGAATCCCCCAAAGCCCAGAGAGCTTAAACAGAATCGGACGAAAAAACTTCAGAAACGGATAGAATACCACCAGCACCTCTATTACAACTCACAACCAGAGATTAGCGACGAAGAGTTCGATAAACTCTGGGACGAGCTAAGAAAACTCGATCCTAACAACAAAGTCTTTTCTATTGTTGGTGCCGATCTAGACGCAAATTTAGATAAAATTCGCCACTTAATTCCTATGAACTCTCAAGCGAAAGTAATCTCTCCCGCAGAGTTTTCAAAATGGGCGAAAAAAAAGAATTATTCTCAGTTTATTACCCAATTTAAGTTAGATGGTATAAGCGTAGAGCTTCAGTACCTAAAAGGTAAGTTCCAATACGGCGTGACTCGTGGAGACGGTCTAATAGGGGACGACATATCCAATAACGTAAAGAAAATGAAAGCTTTCGTGCCAGAAGTTAACCCAGATTTTACTGGGGCTGTCAGAGGGGAGATAGTTCTAACAAAAGATATCTTCTTGAAAAAATATCCCGACGCGAAAAACAGTAGAAACATGACGAGCGGTATAACTAAGAGGAAAAACGGTAAGGGAAGCGAAGACCTAACTATAATCGTTTACGATGCCATCAACAAAAACCCTAATCCTGACAACAAGTTCAAAAACGAGTTAGAAAAGCTAAAATGGTTGAGAAGCCATCAATTCGAGGTTATCGACACTCACACCTTTAAGACCACGAAGGAAGTCGTTAACTATCGAGACGAGGTAATGTTATCAATTCGAGACCAGCTAAATTTCGATATAGACGGTTTAGTAATAAAAGGAAAAGAAATTGACTTGGAGGACATGAGACGGGCAAGGCCAACTAAGCAGATCGCTTTCAAGTTCGACCCCGAAGAAGTAGAATCCACCGTATTAGCCGTAGAATGGAGCGAGAGCGGGGCTATTTACACACCAGTGGCCATAATCGAGCCCACAACAATAGCCGGAACTACAGTTCAAAGAGCGAGCCTTGCCAACCCAAACATAATAGAAGAACTGGGATTAAAAATTGGCTCGAAAGTAATAGTCTCTAAGCGAGGCGATATCATACCTAAGATAGAGAGAGTCGTTCAAAACCCATCCGACGCGAAAAAGATCAAATTTCCTACCGCATGCAACGCCTGTAAGACTCCCTTAGTTGACGAGGGAACTCGATTGTATTGTCCTAATAAGGATTGCTCGAAAAGAGATTATCACAGGCTAAAAAAGTGGATCAAAAAGCTCGGAGTGAAAAACTTCGGAGAACTTATCTTAAAGCAATTGTTCGACAAAGGAAAAGTGCTCAAAATAGCCGATTTTTACGGTTTAAAGCTTTTCGACCTCACTAAATTGGATCGTGTAGGCGATAAATCGGCTCAAAAAGCTTTAGACAACTTATTTGCGATAAAACAATTGTCTTTATCGAAGTTTATCGGAGGGTTTGATCTCGAAAACATCGGAGAATCGCTCGTGGAGAAAGTAGTTAGCGCAGGATACGACACGTTAGAAAAAATTCGCAACGCATCAGCACACGATTTGGCAAGAGTAGAGCTATTCGGGGACATCACAGCTAACCAATTTCGCAAGGAATTTCGCGCCTTGTATTCTGAAATGATAGAAGTATTAGAAACCAAAAAAATTAAAATAAGGACGATAAAAATGGGAAGCAACAGATTGGAAGGACTTACCTTCTGCTTTACGGGAAAGCTCGAAACCATGACTCGAAACGATGCTAACGCTCTGGTGACGGAACACGGAGGCACTCCAAAGAACGGAGTCGTAAAAGACCTCTCTTACCTAATAACAAACAGCACAGAGCAAACTAGCAAATACGTAAAAGCTCAAGGACAAGGCTCGAAGATCGTTAGCGAAGAAGAGTTCCTCGCCATGATTAACGAGTAACAATTCGCAAAGCTTAAATCTAAACTTTACTTTTTTTTAATTTCTTTTTTTTGTCTTTTTTTTCAAGCGTTTTAATCTTCTCATTAAGGAAGAGCTAGCGCACTATTAATATTAGATTGACTCGTAATTTTTACCTGATAATTACTTTTTTTCCAGTTTATTTTTCAAAATACATTTTTTTTTATTAAAGTTTTTTTAGAAAACTTTAAGTCCTCTAAGTAACGATCAAAATTCACAAAACCGATAAGTTCTAAGTTTTTTATCGATCCATATTCAATAGGAAAGGCGACTCAATTTTTTACTTGATGCTTTTTTTTCTAATTTTTTTGTAATTTTAACAAATAAACTGGAAAGATTTTGCTTTAGAGCAGGCGCAAACTCTATTTTATCTAATATGCAGATCATTAGTATTGCCACTGTTTTTATTTTCAGAGATACAACAAGTTCCGAATTTTTAATAAAGTGAATTAGGGATAGTTATGGTTAGATGGCTTATTGATATAGTTTAAGAGGAATACAGAAAGGTTATATAATTCAGTAAATCTTTAGCCGCCTTACTTTTAATTTCTTGAGTAAACGTTCGTATATCACTATGATAGTTGTCGAAAATATTAAAGCTAAAAGAATGTTAGAAGGGTTTACCGAAGAGTTTACGCAATTATTGAAAAAATACGACTTCGAGTTCAATAACACCTCTAAAATGTTGTCTGAAATACGAAAGAACAAGACTTTTCAACTTAAAGAGAAGTACGACGAATTTAACCTCGCCACTACTAACGTAAGGGAACTACAAATAGACGCTTATAGGGATTCGATAGAATCCATAGAAGAACGGTGCAGAACCTACTTTTCGGGCAAGACGATAGAGGATAGGATAGCACAAATTGTCAATTCGCGACATTTGCGGAACTACAAAACGATAGAAAACGTTGAGGAAATTAGAAAGCTAACGGGAAAAAACGCAAATAATCCAAATAGATTACACTTGCAATCGTACGCTGGTTTCCTTAAATTTCACTTATATGATAAATATTCGATAAGAAGCCTCGTATCCGACTTAAGAGAGCTGTTTTCTTATTTGGACCGTTCGATCTACAAACAAAAGGAAGTTGATTTTAAGCGAATAGAAAACTACGAGCCTTGTGACGTTTCAGATAACCTTACCCTCGTATTATACAAAAACCACAACGTCAAAATCTCTTACGTAAAGAAGCCAAAACCCGCCAAAAAGAACGTCCTCAGAGAAGTTTACGAGATTTTTAAGAGATTCAACGCTTCTGACTATTTTAAATATCTATAATTAATCCTTTTTTTTTCTATTTCTATTTGATAGCGTATTCTGGAGAATTTTAAAATATTCTTTAAAAATTGAAGAAGCTGACGAAAATTAAATAATTGAAACACATTTAAAAAGCGTAATTTGTGCAACATTATTTAAATATGTAAAATATAATGTTTTAATAGATAAAATTAATATTGAAACAAATTCAATTCCCAGAATGCTTTTTTCGTTTAATAAAGTGGTATTAACCGAACTATTGCAAAAGGTAGATGTGGAAGAGGGAGTAGTAGAAGGGGAAGATATCATAAAAAAAAAGCCACTTAAAGTAAAGTGAATAAAATTAATTCATTAAAATCGAAACATTACCAAAAAAGAAAGAAGCATGTACGAAAAAAGCAGAATAAAAAGGCGTGGATAACACTTGCGCTAATATCTCTATTTTTGGTTAGTATTTTATTAAGCGTTATTATTGCGATAGGTTAAATCCCTTAATTTTTCTAAAAGATCAACTATTTAATGAATTTCTTTTTATTTTACTTAATAACATCATGAAGTATTAATTAAATGAAGTTAAAACGAATAGATTACATCTTTATATTTCTGTTAGCAGTGCTTACGATTATTTCAATTGATTTCCTATTAAATGAAGCTCATAGAGAAGCTATAGAAAACTTGTCTAAGTATCCCCCTTTTCAAGATCTAGCATCTGGGCTTCTAATAACCTTTCTTGTTTGTTTAATAGGAAACCTATTGCCTATTCCTACGCCATATACATTTGTAGTTTGCTTTAGCTCGCTTCCATTTTTACAATTAAATTTGATCATCCCTATGATTGTCGCTTTAGTAGCAAGTTTAGGCTGTTTAGTTGGGGAATTGGCAGGTTATTTTGTTGGTAGGGGCGTTTCAGAGTTTATTTCAGAAGAACAGAGAAAAAAATTAAATAACTATCAACAGTTCTTAGTAGAACACCCCAAAACTGCCCCTTTTGCAATATTTATTGCCGCTTTAGGCCCCATATCGGATGATCTTATTACAATTCCCCTTGGATTAATAAAATATTCTTTGAAAAAGACAATATTTTGGTGTTGGCTTGGGAAATTAGGCTTGATGTTAGTTTTCTCTTATAACTTATTAAATATTTGCAGCCTATTGGGAGGAGAAAGTTGGATTCTAAGCGTAGTCTCATTATATGTTATGGTAATCTTCATATATGCTATGTTGAAAATAAATTTATTAGACTTAGTTAAAAAATACATAAATAGAGAATTAAATAAAAAGTAATGAATTTTTAATTTACATTTCCTTAATTGAAATATCCGTACCGGGTAAAGAAACGCTCCCCGATGTCATCCCTTCGGCTTTCATATAATCGTCGATCGTTCTTTCTTCTACTTTTTTAATATATTCTTGTAGTTCAGAATGGATATCTTGAGAAAGTTCAGGAGGTTTATAATCCCGCAATATTTCTCCGACTTTTTCGCGAGCTGACTCCATAATATCTTTTGAACCCTTCTTTCGCCAAGTACTTCTTCTATTCCTATTAATAAGTTTATGAATTGGCATATATAATTCTTGTTTCATATGTTTACGCGTGTGTTTTTCAGCCAAGAAAGTAGCGCCGGGCGTTTCATTCAAAGCAATTTTCTTAATAGTTTCTAACCCTATTGTATCTTCATTTACAATAATACCCTCAGTTGCTCTTTTTGCCATGCCAGCTAGCTCGTCATCAATTACAAGAAGCTCCAAAGCTTCGACTAAAGTAGCTTCGTAGGTTCCCGCGCAAGTAATGTAATTTATTCCCGCCTGTGCTGCAAGTAAAAGCGTTTGAAATCTTTCAAAACCGTTTTGAAGGTCGAAACATTTAGAATCGGTTACCAAACCAGGACCTCTTGAAGGAATGTTGTAAAATCGCGCAAGTTGTGCAATACCTGCGGTGATAAGCCCGGTTTCAATACTTCCGATAGCTGAATTCCCAGATCGCATGTCTGTAATGTGAGATACGGTTCCATAAAAAATTGGAGCACCCGGGTTAAAAGTTTGAGCAAGAATAGCACCACCAAGAATTTCAGCGTTGGTTTGGGCTAATAATCCCGCTAAAGTAACTGGTGCTGAGGATCCAGCAAGAGCTTCAGGAGCTACTATTGTCGGTTGCTTGTATTTCGCAAAGATTTGTAATCCATTTGTCATGATTTGGGGGAAATGAAGCGGGCTAGTAGGGCTAAAAAACCCAACAAGACGAGGTCTGTTAATTAATTCATTATTTCCTCCTACAACTATAGAGACCATGTTCATCATATCTGTACTTGCAAGCTTCCCATAAACGCCTAGTCCGTACGGTTTTTTAGTATTTTTAGCCCATTCGTATATACAACGTGCGTGGATTGTTGTAAATTGTATATCTCCCGGCCACACGTCTACATGTGAACATACAATGTTTTCCAGACTATCTACGACCCGTATCTGTTTAATTGTATCGTCTAATAAAGATTTTCGTACGCTATTCTTTTTCTCTGGATCGTATATTTTAACTGGAGTTCCTATAGTTGCAAAAATAGTATCGTGCGTATTTACTTCAAAATTAAAAGACCCATCAGGTCCGTGTAATTTAAAAGAACTGGGAACTTTTTTTATCTGCTCTTCAATAAAATTTTCAGGAAATTTTACAAAGTTGTTATGATCATTAATGATAGCGCCTTTTTCCTGAAGTAACTCCCTGACATCTGGAGCATCGATCTTAATACCGACGGTTGATAGTAATTCCATTGATGCGGAATGAATTAATTCAATTTCATCTGTAGATAATACTTTCAATTTTTCCATTTTCATAATAATCAGATTTACACTCTTATTTTTATCTATTCAATTAATTTCTTAACTAAGATTACCGTTTCAATAGCATCGTCTGCCCAACCATCGGCTCCAATTTGCTCAGACCATTCATCTGTTGTAGGAGCACCGCCAACGATAACCTTATATTTCTCTCTCAATCCTCTCTTTTTCAATTCGTCTATAACTTGTCGTTGAAAATCCATAGACATCGTTAATAACGAAGACATTCCTATAATTTTGGCGCCAATTTCTTCTGCTTTATTAATAAACTCGTCAGCAGTAACCTCTACTCCTAAATTATAGACATCAAACCCATTAGAAAATAAAAAACACGCTACTAAATCCTTCCCAATACTATGTACATCGCTTTCAACGGTTCCAATAACGATTTTTCCGAGCGTTTTCTTTTCACCACCAGAAGCTCTAATTGCGGGGTCTAATATGTCGTCGATTACGGTTTTAACGACTCCCGCTGCACCAATTAAGTCAGGTAGAAAAATCTCTTCATCTTCAAATTGAGAACCTATAAATTTCATGAGATTACCAATGATTTCTAAGAGTTCTTCCGCAGTAGCTTCTTGGTTATCTAACACGGAACGACATAGATTTTTTAAACCATCCTCATCCCATTCTTCAACAAGTTCTTTCACTTGTTCTTCTAATGACATTTTGATCCCTCTGAATAATAGAATTTAAATTATAGTTTTTAGTTATTACTAACCTTTATGAAAGAAAAAGTTTTTCAAAAAGTAGATAAATTAATGCTTTCTAGAACTAAAATATTGAAATAATATCTTGTTAAAAGAGAATTTAAATATCTTATCTGGTTTGAAATTATAATGAAAATGAATCAACTTGAAGTTTTAACGAAGGATGAAATTGAACTTATACATCAAAACACTATAGAACTATTAGAAACTATTGGTGTTAAAATAGATTCTATCGAAGCTAGGAATCTGTTAATTGACAATGGTGCAGAATTTGATGAAAATAGTAAATATGTAAAATTTCCTGAAAGCCTTGTAAAAGAGACTATTAAAACGGTACCAAATTCTTTCAGTTTATGGGGGCCAGATGGTTCCTTTAAGTTTGATGTGAATACTTCTAGTACAAAATTTGCTACCGTTGGTACACCCATTAAAATGTACGACCCCGAGAAAAAAACTGGAGTACGAAAATCGTTGCTTGAAGATACTATAAGTCAAATTCGAATCGTTGACAGTCTAAAAAACATCTCATGTTCACACTTAGATGTGTGGCCGAACGATGTACCCTATACGGAAACTCATTATCACAGCATACGCGCTTGGGCAGAAAATAGTTTCAAACCCTTTGGATTAGGGTGTTATGGGAGGGTTGCAAGCAAGGATATGATGGTTCTGACTTCAATTATCGCTGGGGGTGAAGATGAACTAAAAAAAAGACCAAGGTTAATTGGATTTTTTAACCCTACAAGCCCACTAATGCTTACTAAAATTATGTTAAACGGATTATTCGTTTTTGCGAAATACAAGCAGCCAATTATTATTGCGTCTGCGGCTAGTGCTGGAGCGACGGCACCAGTTACTTTAGCGGGATTGCTAATACAAACAAATATGGAGGTATTATCTTCAATTGTTCTTACTGAACTTATTAATCCTGGAACACCTGTCTTGTATTCGACAATGAATTGCCCTATGGACCCTCCCAGCGGAAATGTTGCTTGGGGATCAATAGAAACTGGCTTAATCACCGCAGGTGCAGCTCAGTTAGCACGCTTCTATAATATTCCGTCTAGAGGTCCGGGATCTGTTACAGAATCAAAATGTTTCGATATTCAAAACGGATTTGAGAGATTTATGACGCTTTTCTTCGCTGTACAAGCGGGAATAAATTACATTACGTGCGCGGGAACTTACGAATCCTCGTTAGCGGAAGCATTAGAATTACTCGTTATTGATGACGAATTAATTGATATGATCAATCATGGGATGAAAGGAATTAGATTTAACGAGGAAACACTTGCTATAAATGAAATTAAAAGGGTAGCAACTGAGGGAAAGAATTATATGATGTTAAAACACACATCAAAAAATACTAGGAAAGAAATTTTTGTTCCAAAATTAGCAGATAGAGATAAAAGAGGGGTTTGGAGAAGGAACGGATCGAAAGATATCATTATGAGAGCTAAAGAAAAAGTTAATTTGATACTTGAAAACCAAGTGGGACCCGGAATTGTTCCAGAAGTTGATAAAGAACTAAAAGAGTACTTTAAAATTATAGCATCCCGCACTATGGATGAATTTCGAAAAGCAGAAGGGTTAGATGAATCTGACGATCCTCAAGAAATTATTAATCTGGAGGGATAAAGATGGCAGAAAAAAAAACACAAGATCAAATTAATAAAGAATTAAGAGAAAAGTGGGATAACTTAGAACTCGATTCACAACTGATTAGAGCTGGAGAAGATCCATACCCTAGCACTACTCATAGTTTACGCGTACCCATATATGCGACTAAATCATACGTATACTCTTCTTTAACAGAACTTTTAAAAAATCATTACTTTTATTCGAGAACTGAGAATCCCACATTGTTTGCTTTGGATAAGAAGCTCGCGACACTGCACGCGGGAGAGGATGCTATATCCGTTGCTTCGGGCATGGCAGCAGTTCATCTTGCTTGTTCGAGTATCCTCCAAAAACGGATTAAGAGAGTAAAACCGAAAAATTTATCCAAGTATTACCCTCAAAGCAAACCAGATCATATTCCAAACTTCATTATGCATAAAAACCAATACACTGGAACATATCGCCTTTTTACAAATGTATACCCACAAATGGGATACGAACCGAGAATAATCGATATGCGGGATTTAAACGCTGTCAAAAAGGCTATTGACGAACAAACTAAGTTTGTGTTTGTTGAGACACCGGCAAACCCCACAATTGATGTAATAAACATTCAGAAATGCGCTGAACTTATTCACGAAATAGGAGGGAAATGTATTGTGGATAACACATTCGCAAGTCCAGCGTTACAAAAACCAATACAATTAGGAGCTGATTTAGTAATTGAAAGTTTAACTAAATATATTAATGGCCACGGTGATTGCCTTGGTGGGGCAATAATTGGTCCTAAAAACGAATTACAAAATATTCGATATTTCTGGTTAGAGACCCAAGGAGCCGTTTTAAGTCCGTTTAACGCATGGCTCATTTTACGCGGATGTAGAACTCTTAGCTTGCGAATGAAAAGACATAGTTCAAGTGCAATAAAAATAGCAGAATTCTTGAGTAAACATCCAAAAGTGATAAATGTTGTTTACCCGGGATTAGAGTCAGATTTGGGACACGAAATCGCTAAAAAGCAAATGACGGATTTTGGTGGCATGATTGGTTTCGAATTGGAGTCGATGGATGCTAGTTACAAGTTTATCGATTCATTAAAACTAATCAAAGTCGGAGTATCGTTAGGAGACACGACTTCTTTAATCGAATATACTACTGTTATGACGGGAATTGATCTAGCTTCGTGGGAAAAACGAACTATGGGAATGTCTGATACCCACTTTAGATTCTCGGTCGGTTTAGAAGATCCTACGGATTTAGTTACGGATTTAGATCAGGCATTAAAACAAATCTAAAACATCTTAAGAATAAAAATTAAATTAAAAAAAAAGAGTATGATTTTTTTTTTTTATCGAGTTGAACTTAGTTTTTCTTTTTTCTGTTTATGAAGTTCTGTTATTTGCTGTTTGATCTCCTCAACTCGAGATTTTGAAAATGGGTAAAAATGAAGGCATACTAAAGTTAGCCCTAAGGCAATACTAGGAAAAACAACAAACAAGATTCTAAGACCCATAACAATATCAATTCCGGGATTGGCAGTATATTCTTCCCAACCAGTCTGTGTAAAAACAATGCTTACAGTTACAATCGATAATACCATTGACAACCGCATGAAAAAATTAGTGACTCCAAAAAACATCCCTTCGCGTCTTATACCCGTTTTCAATTCATCTTCATCAATTACATCTGCTATAATCAAATATATGAAATATAGCATTCCTCCAAAACCAAATCCCATAAAAACTGCAACGATTACACCGCCAATATAATTGCTTACAAACAACATTGGTAAAGAGGCTAAGAAATATGCAATAATAGCAATTAAATATCCCCTTTTACTACCCGTTTTAACATCTAACTTTTTCCATATAAATACCGTTAAAATCCCTATAATGTACATTACTCCCATTATAATCGAAGTTTCAAACGTAGATGACGTACCAAGTACATATGCTCCAAATAAGGGAACTATTGCAGCTAATAGTAAAAGAATGTATTCATATAAGAAGAACATGATTGTGTAGAGAACAAAACTCTTATTTTTAAAAGTATATTTAAGAGCTTGAAAATAATTAGTTTGTTGCTTATAGTCAAGTTTGAATTCTTCTCGTTCGCGAACCCCCCATTTTATAAAAATAAACATCGAAACGGCTAAAATAATCGTTGTAACGATTCCGTTAAGCAAGTATCCATCTAACTGGTCAATCTCTCCTATAAATATACCAGGGACTAAAGCAGCAGCAATTAAACCAATAGTAGCAAGAACTTGTCTGATTGTGTTCACTTCTGCTCTTTCTTCAACGGAAGTATATAATTCTGGGAATAAAGAATCTGATGGAAGTGCTATCATAGTGTAAAATGTGTCGTAACAAACAAGCATAATTAATAGGTATACAAATTTTATAAATTGAGAGTCTAATGGAGGTAACCATAGAACTATCTCTAAGATTAAAACTGGAATTGTTCCTATCAAAATATAAGGCCTTCTACGACCAAAACGAGTGTGTGTTCGATCAGACAAATATCCGATTAACGGATCGTTAACTGCGTTCCAGATGGTCCATAATATAAATGCTAACATGATGTAATTGACTGATAACTTAACGGCAGAGAAATAAAAAGAAAATACCCATAAATTGAATGCACTATTTACAAACCACTGAGAAAAACTCCCCATTCCAAAACTCCATTTTTGACCTTTACTAAATTGAGCGCTCATTTTAAATCACTTTTTATATTGTTATATTTTAATTATATTTTCAAAAAATTTGTTATAATAATAAACAAATTTAATTATGAATCGTTTATAAAATTCGGTATAAAATGAGATAGAATAGTATAAACATCAAAAACTATCGAATATTTTTTATGCTATTCCCGAGAATATTTCTCTATAATATAATTTTGCAAAGACCAAGCATACTTTTCAAGATTTAGAATTAATACTTTTTGTTGTATTTCTCTTAAGTACGATACGTTAAAGCTTTTAAATAGTCCTTTAAGGTGATCTATTGTGTTAAATACGTCTACGATAGCCTTCCAATCCCTCGCCCAATCTTTATCTTGAATTTCAAATTGCTCCATTTTATGAAACCATTAAATCCTAATGTTTTTAAATTGAATTATAACTTATATATGAATCCTATAGTTACACCCATTAAAAAATGTTTAGATATCTATGATTTAGTAATTTCAATATCTCGCGAAATTTGAATACGATTTATCAATTTTAGAGAAGAATTATTTTGCAATTTTGTTCTGGATTATAAATACAATTGAAAGTTTTTTTCAACCATTTCTTTTGCACCGCTGAATTCTGAAATGTTAATTAACCGATTTATATCTTGAAGATCGGTTAGCTCATCCTCATATGTTCTATTAAATTCAATCGAAAAGTTTTGCATAAGGTCTTCAATTATACTATTTTTTTTATTAGTGATAACTACCAAAGCGTATCCATAATCAATTTCATATCTAACAACGATATCCGTCTTTTTTGTTTGGATAACATCAATTTTATTTTTTTTTCCAACAAACTCGCTGAGAATATGATTTAACCCTATAATTATACTTCCCCAGATGGGTGATTCATCTTTAGTATCTGATTTTTTATCGAAATTAAAAGAATAAAGTAAGATACCTGATTTGTGATAAATATTAATTGAATAAATTCTATTTGGTAAAACGAAAAACATCTCTGGTTTTTTAATTAGCATGATATTAACGGCAAAGTTTGTTATCCAAATAAGAATTATGTATAATTCTCTAAAGATGGTCTGCTGTAATATTACGTAATAAATATTCATTAATATAGGAATCGTAAAAACAATAGTATTTAATATTAAAGGGAAACTTTCTTCCTTTTTTATTGATCTGATATTAATTTTTGCAGCAATATAAAGATAATAACTCGTAATTAAACTTTGTAATAATATAATTATTACACCAGTCATAAAGTTAAAGCGAAAATTAATTAGAGCCGGATCTATAAGTGAAAACGACGAAGGAGGGGGGATATAAAGAATTAATTCGATTGAATCAGGGGCTAGTAAAGCCCCAATCAACATGCCAAGAAGGAGCGTGTAATATAAAAATGGAAAGGGTTTAATTTTTTTATATTCGCTAAAAAAAGAATATATGAATGAAGCTATCATTAATGAAGTAACCCCCGATACGATCGATAGTTTCCAGAATAAAATGTTGATTTCATAGCTAATGAAAAAAGTAACTGAAAAGACGAATAATGTTGAATAAATAATACCCGCAGTAAGTACTGTTGCCGCAAGCAAAAAAGCTATTAGTTCCGTTCCATATTTCTTTCGATGTCTGATGATGTGAATTATTGTTATAA
>DAOUUT010000281.1 GCA_030668025.1 Promethearchaeota archaeon | reverse complement strand
TATTTTAACTTCTCTACCTGAATTCCCGATTCAATTCTTAAGATGGGATTACGTTCTTCCATATTCATTTGTTTTTATATATTTTGGTTGGAACGTTATTCAAATCTTTTTTATTAGAGTAGGATTTGAACAATATTCTATAAAAGTTGACAATTGGGTATTAAAAGATAAAGAAGACTTTAAACAGAATCAATTCTTAAGTTCAATATTTCTAATTTTAGCTTTAGCAGTGCCTGTGTTAATCCAGATAGGCACATATTTAGGATTTATTGATTATTTTGAGGCTGATCCTGGTAATCTTTTTGATCCATTGTTATGGTTTAATGGTTGGAATATTGCTATGTTTGTAATTATTGTTGTTATATCTTTCCGATTAATTACTATATACATTAAAAGCATAGGAAATAGAACTCCAAATGTATTTTCCTCAATATTTTACATTTTAATTTGGATTATTATTTGGTATAGATCATTTAGTTTTATAAATTCGTTTAGAAGTGTAGCTCAAGCTGGAGGAATTGATTTTTTTAGAATATTAATGGACGTTTTTTTAATGATCTTTACTACGATCATGGTTTTAAAGGGATTAGGAACTAAAATTACTAAGTTTAGAATTTTAAATGAGGACAATTTAGCTTTTATACTTTTTGCTTTTACCATTTTATATATTGAGGGTCAAATTATCATGATAACTGGGGCTGGGGCATTATCAGGCTCTTATACTGATAGAAATCAGATTAGCATGCTAAACAACTTTTTGATTTTAGTAGTAACTATAGTCTTTTATTGGTGGTATTCTGAATACATATTACAAAGAAAAGGTCTAATTCTTAGGAAAGCATTTAAACCAGAGGAAGTTATCTTAGTTGTTAGCGATTTTAAACAATATCTAATTAATAGTGGTGCTCTTGACGCAAATAGAATAAGTGATGGGGAATTTCAGAATTTTTTAGAAAAAGAGAAATTAAATATAAAGAATTTAAAAAAATATGACAAAGAGAAAACTAGCAAAGAGTAAGGTGTAACATAAGTAATTTTCTAAAAAATTTGGTATAATAAATTTGATGGATGAAATTGAAAAGATAATAATAAAAATTCGAAATACTACAAACCCTCAAGAAATTAATAACATCTTAATTGAATTAAGCAAGAAACCGAATGTTAAATTACTAGCTATAATAGATTATCTCTTGGATTCCCTTCCTATAACTATGTTGGAAAAAGTCAAAATGAATTTGATATTCCTCTTAGGTGGGATTGGTAACATAACTATCTTGAATCAAAAATATTTAAATTATTTAATCGAAAACTATTATAATTCAGATAGATGGGTTAGAAATGAAATAATTCAAGCCTTTCTCCAAATTTTGCAATATCATGAATATAATAATAAAATATTGGAAATATTGAAATACGCATTAAACGAGGATTACACACCAATAAAAAAGGGTGCTTTAAACGCATTAATGCTTTTTAAGGGACTGCCTAAGATCGAATTAAAAACTCTCTTAAAGGTATTAGATACAGATAATTCTGAGATTGTTGAAAAGGGAATAATAATATTGAAAAAATATATTCAAGATAGAAACGATTTATTTGGGTTATTGAATACATCAAAAAATTATACAATTTTAAGCAAGTCCATAATTAGAATATTAATTATTTCGTATTTTGATTCAAAAGATGAATTGGAATCATTTAAAGAGAATATAAAATCATCAGAATGGGAAGATAAATATAAAGTTTTATGTAATACTGAAATTACCTCATTCCAAAACATTTTCATGAAAAATGATTAAAAACTTTTGATTCAACTAAAATTTTCATAATTTTCTAAAACAGCATCAAGTGTCTCGTTGGAATAAATTATCTCGTTAAAAATTTTGATTAAAGCCTTTATAATTTCCCTCGGGTTTCCCTTGGTACTTTCAAATATATTTCTCAAGATTTTTTTATTTAGAGGAAAATATGGATTTTGAAAAGCTTTACTAAATTCGCTAATCCTTTTATCCTCGTAAAAAAATCTCATACTCTCTTTATAGAATTCAAATATATCTTCCTCGTTAAAATCGGCGAGAAAGAGAGGTTCTTTTATTGAAAACAAAAGCTCCGCGTTCTGTTCTTGATATTTTTTTTTTATTTCTTCTAAAGAATCGATAGATTTCAAAGTTATAATGATGCGTAAACCCTTTATTTGCTGTATTTGAACGATTTTATTAAATACTTTTTCAGCAGCAATATCTTCTGGTGATTTTTCAGGTCCGTATAACCAACTAGGATCGTAGATCTCTTCAGTGGATTCGTCTTTGGGTTCCGTTATGGAAATAATTTTTTCAAAATCGTCAATAAATAAGATCGTTCCTGATTTTGAATTTTCAATCAATAACCTTAACATCATAAATGCATTTTTACCTTTTCTAAGATCGTGCGATAAATTTAAGCGTGAAAGTTCCTTATCTTCCATAAGCTCTCCTAATAACCATCTTTCAGCTTCAATCTTTTTGTAGGGATCTAATTGATGAGCGACAATCCCAGATATTATGTCTGTTAAGATTTCCGTTTCGATTTCGCTATATTTTTTTGATAGCATTTTGATAGCATAATTTTTTATTTTTTCAAGATTTGGTACATGGAAAAAACCAAATTTCCTTTCACACGCACCCCATTCGTCGCATAATCGATTTATAATGAATTTTAAAGGAGCCAATTCTAAATTTTCGATAAATTCAGAATAGATATTATAAAAAAACTTTTTATAGATATATTCTAAAGAAATATAAAAAGTATTATAGCGATAGAGAGAATTCTTTAAAGCCCAATAAAGGTGCGTCTTTCCCGATCCTACATCGCCTATGATAGGAAGGATAAAGTTTTTGTCTTCTTCGTCAATTTTTTCAATTGTCTTAATAAAATTTTCCCTTGATTTAACTAGTCCTAACTCTTCCCTAATTTCACCTGTAGAAACAAATTTTTTGAAAGGATTATTTCCCCATTTTAGCACGCGGATTAATTTCTTCCTTTTATTTTCGTATAGAGTCATAATTTTAACTCTTCTATGCCTAGGATTATTATCCATTTGACATTTGTCAGTGATTTCTTCACAGTCGTTATTGGTTCGTAGGAAACTGATAAATTATTATTTTCATCTCTTCCAACTATTAAGCAATCATAGAATACGGGATCACTTCTCTCATCAATTACTACTCTATCGGCCAATATTATCCCATTTCCCACGAGAGAGACAGGGTTTCTAAGCATTTCTTCTTTAAAAAAATCTAAATGATTAATTCCATTTTCAAAATCATCTAAATATAGAGCTGCTGTATTGAGCTTATTTAAGGTATAGGGAAATGCGTCAGAGAATTGACCTTCATCGTATACTTGCATAACATCCTCAGGAATAAGTATAGAGTATTCGATTGACGATGTATCTTCAATTTTAAGTTCATCGATTTTTCGAGAGAAAGCAGACTTTTTGTCTGATTCGAAAATTTTTTCGAATCCAACTTTAAATCCGTTGGATATAAAAATTCCTTCTGAGTTAGATATTTTTAAATTGTCAGAAAAAATAATAGAATCTTTATCGTCTTTGTATCGAGTAATTATAGACCCTACGAATTCTCCTTCTTTCTTTATTCCCTTTTCTGAATCGTATAAAATATTGCCGTTAACATCACTCATAATTATGTTTAAATTAAAATCTCTTTTTCCAAATATCTAACAAAACGATCGTATATATATATATATAATAATACTTAATTATTAAGTAGAATGGGTTCAATGAGTATATCCAACAAAATTTCTGAATTGTCTAAATTAGATTTGCTTAAAAGAGCAAAAGAATACATTTTTTCGACGGGGTTAAACGACGGTGCTTCGAAATTGTGTAAGTCAAATATGAAATATGGTTTAGCGCAATTTCAAGTTATTCAAGAGAAACATGGATTTGAACCTAAAGCTACATTTATATCGTCTCCAGATGAAACTATCTCAAGAAACAACTTTCGTTGGAATTCGGGGTTAGGATACGGCGGGAGATTAAATTGGGGAGATGGCAATGACAAGATAATCTTTCTAAATGTAAAACCAAATTGTTGTGGGATACTAGTTGGAGGATTAGAAGAAATACC
>DAOUUT010000283.1 GCA_030668025.1 Promethearchaeota archaeon | reverse complement strand
CTTCGTAATCCGAAATTGGTGCGTCGTAATTAAACTCAAACTTTTTGCCAACATGTGCTTGAACTTTACCACCTTTACTTACGCACCCAATTCCTAAATTCTTTATAGCACCACCAAACCCAGCTCCAGCGTGTCCTTTAAAATGCGTAGCTAATATCATGTGGTCAAACTCTTTCAATCTACCAGCAACTAATATTTCTTTAAATCGCTTACCATTAATTTTTTGTATTGCTATATCGGTACCAACGCTACCATCTAACATTAAGATAGGTGCGCCCATGGTTTCATCGGTAAAACCATGCATTTTAGCTATTTCTAAATATTCCCTTTCTGTTGCACGACCACTATATTCCGTATGAGTCCCTGTAAACGCCTCTGGAGCGCCCCAACCGCACGATTCTGCTACAGATGGAACTGCTTTTAAACCCTTTACATAATCGCATAGAAATCTAATATAACTAGGACGTAAATATCTAACATTCTCTAAAGCTCCAAAGTGAGTTTTGATTACAACTTTATCTCCTTTATTTACTTTGTTCTTAAATCCGATTTTTTCTAACGCTAAAGGACCTTTAACTTTACTTAAACTCTCTTTATGAGTGTGTGTTCGTGCTGTAAGGTAATAGACATCTGATTTCAAATATAACCCCTTTACAAATATTATGCTAATAAATAACTAATTTAATTATTTTTATTAGATTAATACAACATTTAAAATAAATTTGGAGTTTTAGGTTAACAATAATTATTTTAACGGTGTTTAATTCTAATCTTACAAGAGAAAAAAAAATAGAAAGAAAATAATATGGCTCGTTGCCCAGAATGCGCTGGTAACATGAAATATAATCCAGACAATCGTCTTATGGTATGTAGTTCATGTGGATTGTCATTATCTCGTTACGAATTAGATCAATTTTGGAATAAGATACGAAATGATCGGGGATTAGAAACTGATGAAGTACAGAAAGCAAAAAACCGACGCAAGGATTGGTTGGATTGGTACTCAAAGTCAAAGGACGAAAAAAAAAACTATTAATTAATTGATTAATTTAACCCATATCAAAAATCCTTTGAGTTAGTTCAAATTCTCCAAGATGAATATTTCTTATTTTTAATAAATTTTTTAGTTTTTTTTTAGCTCAAAAAAGCGAAAGGATTTATTAAAATTGTCCAACTTTTACAAATTAAAAAATCTCTTAATCAAACTTTCTGTTAAAAATATCTATTAAGAATTCTTCTAATTTAACTGCTGGAATATCTAACAATGTAATTTCAAGATGTCGACCTCTCTCTGCTTCCTCAATTCTTACAGTTTTTGAAGAAATAATTTCTAATTGATTTAGTTGCCGTATATATTTCCTAAAACTCATTTTTACATGTGGTTCTATTGAATAAGTTTCGCATATTATTTGATATTCTTCGAAAGCATCATCAACCAAAGTGAATGGTTCCTTATGGTTAATTAGAGACCTAGCTATCCCATATAGCCCCAGAAGCTCTTGATCGTTTAATTGATCAATAATATCTGCTCTGAAAGTGGGGTAAACTTCATTTGAAGCTTCTCTAATAATCTCAGCATTTACGCTAGATAAGTTATTTTTATCCGCATAGAGCCCACTTTTTCTCAAAATCTCAATTCCATGACGCATATTTTCGTGATCAGCAACAATTTGACTAGTCATATTTAAAATGTCATCACTGATAACGTACTCTTTAAACGCCTCCTCGCTTCTATATTCTAAAATTTGTTTTGCCTCGTCAAAATCGTAGGGTTTAAGAGTAATCTTTTCGTTTAATCGACTTAAAATCCTTTCGTTCTCAATCCTCATCCAGTCTCTGTTACGAGATATTAATAAAATCGAGAGTTTAGCATTTTGATGTCCATATGTTTCGGCAATATCTAAAAGAGCTAAAATCTCTTCTGGTTTTAATAGGTGAATTTCGTCGATAACTAATAACATATAACCTTTTTTTCTTATTAACTGTGTTAATATTAATTTGAGTGCTTCGTCGTCGCTAAAACCGCGCCCAGATCCGTGAGTGTATTTAGCCAAAAGTTCTCGTACAATTTTGCTTTTTGAGCGAAAATTTATACAATTAAAATATTCAACAAAGATATTAACATCTTTTTCTAAAGCAATACTCTTAAAATTTCTACCGAAGTATCTTGCTGTAGCAGTTTTTCCAACCCCACCTTTTCCTAAAATCAAACAACTGATCGTAGGTTGCTCTCTTTCTTCAAGAATTCTCCTAAAGTTATATATTAAGTTTTTAATCTCCTTGTCTCGACAATATAACTTTTCGGGTACATAACTCATATCAAGCGAGCTTGCTTTTTTAAACACTGATTTCGTCATGAATTGTTTTCGAAATTCATCCTCGTCCATGATTAACTATCCTAGTATATGATTAACTATTAATAATGTATAAGTAAATATAGAACAAATTAAGTTTAAACTTTCTTATACTTTTAAGTTTTTATTAAAAGATTATTAGATAATCACGTCTATGCTAAATCTTATTAAAAACTTGGTTTTTATAGTTTTAATTCATTGTTATTTAATGGATGCATCGTTGAATACGATTCCTTTAATTTGGTAATATCGTTCTTAGCATAGATTCGGGTTGTATTTGGAGAGCTGTGCCCTAAAATGTCCTGCAATTCACTAATATCCATCCCTGAACGCCTAAGATGTGTCGCTCCAGTATGCCTAAATATGTGAGGCGTTATAATTTTTGAATCTGGAAATCCACACTTCTCTTTTATCGATTTTATATCAGTTTGAATAACGCGAGGATTCAATTTTTGATTTCTTGTATTAACCAATAAATAATCTTCAGAACTGTAAGATATCCGATTTCTCAAATGTTCCTTAAAAAGCTCTAAAGTCTTTTGATCGACGGGAACAATCCTTTCTTTACCCCCTTTTCCTTTTAACCTTATATATCCTTTATTGAAATCGATATCTTTAATTTTAATATCACACAATTCGCTTACACGGGCCATAGTGGAATATAACAATCTCACGGTTAAGTAATATCTTAGACTCTTTCTTGAATTAAATAGCCTCCAATCGTTCAGCTTTTTAAAAATAACTTCTATGTCAGAAACATCTAGAAATTTAGGGAGGCTCTCTTCTAGTTTGATCTTTGGAGATTTAATTGTTGCCATAGGATTTTTAGTAATAAATTCATTTAAAGTTAAAAACTTAAAAAACGACCTTAATGAAGCGATTTTTCTACTTATACCCTTTTTTGAATAATTTAAATCTTTCAGTTTTTTTAAAAAGAGCCTTATCCTTTGTCTCAAAACTGGCGATTCGAGGTCAATATCTCCTACGAGGTTAATAAACTTTTCAAGATCGTATCGATACGCTTTAATGGTAGATGGCGCACACCCTTCTTCTACTTCTTTTGAAATCAAAAAATCTTCGATAAAATCTGAAACCTTATAATTAACCATAATAGAATAAATAGCATCGTGATATTACATAATATGGTATGATATCTATGTATTATCTCTGTATTACCAAAGTTTTAAAAGCTGTCCCAAAAAATAAGAATATTGCTAAGCAAACTTAAAAAATTATAAGCAAATTTAAATTCTTTACTTTCTATGTGTAACACATGACAATAGTTAATATTAGCAATCATGGAAGAATCACAATCCCATCAAAAATGCGGAAAAAATACGGATGGAAAGATGGTGATAAAGTGATAATTATTGATCACCCTTTAGAAGGAATAAAAATATTACCATATCTCTCAGAAAAGGAACTACAATCAATATTAGATATGGAAACAAGTATCAAGATCGTTGAAGAAATCTCTAAAGAACGCAAACAAGAGATAGAAAATGAGAAAGAAAAACTATACCAAAGGCAGTTTTAATGAAAAATACAATTTTTCTTGATACAGGCGTAATTAGTTTGTATCTAAGTAATCATGAAGAAATACTTAAAGAGATCAAAACTAAAAAGAAAAATAAATACAGTTTCATATCATCGGAAATGAATTATATTG
>DAOUUT010000266.1 GCA_030668025.1 Promethearchaeota archaeon | reverse complement strand
TCACGATGGGGAGGGGAAACCAAATCCATAAAATCAAGTTAATTACGGAAAGTAATTCACCGAGACCACCAATTGAACGAAAATTTTTACAATCTCGCCAAGCTTTATCACCATATTTAGCGGACCTTTTCATTGGTTGGAGGCTAAGTGTGTAAAAATAAGCCATTATAAAAAAAGAGCATAATAATGAAATAAAATTTATAATCGAGATTAGAACCAAATTTTTATGCCTCCATTATTGCTGAATATTAATTGGATGTAAAAATTATTCAAAATATTTATAATTATCGCAGCCTTTAAACAAGCTTGATATTAATTTAATATTATCTATCTACACCATTCCAATAAGACATTTAAAGAATAAACCACAATTTTTAGGATGTACGAAAAAAGCAGGGGTTATATTTCTGTGTTCTCTGTAAGAATCTTCAAATCGATATATTTATTCTTTTTCTTCTATGTAATGAATAAAAATATCATTCCAATGTCTTAAATTATTATACATAATTATGAATCTTTAATTTCTACTATTATCAAGTTGTTCGATATCTTCTCTATTTACTGCATCGATATATAATTTAATTAACGCATCTTTCTTGGTGTTAAACAAAGATTAAATTGTTAAAACTTTATAAAGTATGAAATCTCAATTTATAATTAGAGGAATGTTTTCCTAAAGAGTTATTTGTTCTTAAAGAAATTTAAACATTTTAAGTCATGGAAATGAGTGATGGAAATGAGTGATTTATTGTGTGTGTTTGATGTTGGGACTACAGGGTCAAGAACCATTATTTTTGATGTAAATGGGAAGGAAATTGCCAGAGCATATGAAGAATATCCTGTTGTTAAGCAACCAGTTGGTGTTTCAGAACAAGATCCTAAAATTTGGTGGAAGGGTATCAAGAATACTTGTAATCAAGCTGTCAAAAAAGTAGATAGAAATGATATAATTGGGATATGTGCTGGAATCATTCGAGGATATTCGGTTATAATTGATAAGAATAGAGAAGTTTTGCATCCGTCAATATTAACGATGGATGAAAGGGGATTCGACCCCCAACAAGAAGAAGGATTGAGGTTGGCGATTCCTAAGATTTTATGGTTAAAAAATGAGAAACCTGATTTATTTAGTAAGGTTTATAAAATAATCTTTGCAGATACGTATATTTATATGAAGTTATGTGGAAGTGATTTACTCATCACGGAACCTACAAGTGCGATTTATGGAATAATGAATATGAAAACGTTAGATTGGGATTCTAATCTTGCTGATAGATTTGATTTACCAGTGGATTTATGGCCTAAAATTCGTACACCCGGAGAAATACTAGGTGAATTATCTAGTGAAGCTGCGGGAGAACTTGGATTAAAAAGTAAAATTCCTGTAGTATTAGGAGGAGGGGATCAACAATGCTCAGCTTTAGGAATGGGCGTAATTAATCAAAATCAAGCTAAAGTAACAATGGGAACATATACCGTTGCAAATTTAGTAACTGGTGATGAACCAGCTCAACTTCCCGGAGGAGAGATCCCAATATTCCCTCTACCCCACGTTATTAAAGGAAAATGGATGTTAGAAGGAGCTATGCCTGGAACTGGAACTGCATTAAAATGGTTTAAGGATAATTTTTCTCGATTACAAAATAAAGAATGTGAGGAAAAAAATCTTAACATCTACGATGCTTTAAGTAAAGAAGCGGAAGAAGTTACTGCCGGAAGTGAAGGGTTATTGTTTATCCCCTTACAAATGTTTAGAAAGGGAACCATACACGGTCTGGCATGGAATCATTCCAGAGGACATATGATCCGGTCTATACTAGAATCTGCGGCATTAAGTGCTCAAATGTACCTAGGACTGATAGAGGCAATAGCTCGCACTAAAACCACAGAGGTAAAGGCAGATGGTGGAGGGATGAACAGCGACTTATGGGCTCAGATTTTGGCCGATGTTATGAATAAAAAAGTTATTATCCCCGAAGTTAAGGATAGTTCAGCTTTAGGTGCTGCTATTTTAGGATTTTATGGTTGCAAGAATTATAATAGTATAGATAACGCAATTGAAAAAATGGTCAGATTTGAAAAAGAATTCAACCCTGATAAAGCAAATCTAAAAGTGTATAAAAAACTTAATAGGTTATTTATGCCGACAATTTTAGAAATTTATAAAAAAAAGCGGGTTACTAAAGGAATTTAAATTATTTATGTGATTATAAACCCGAAGAAACTGGTTTTTTACCGACTATCCCTCAAGTGTCAATGTACGGTATTTTATTTAGCAAATTTATTAATTCAAAAAATATAAACATACGATGTATTACTTTTAATAAAAAAGGTTGTTTAAAAATTTAATCAAAGCATCTTTATTGGTGTTAAAACAAAGATTAAATTGTTAAAACAATTTTCTCACACAAGATGATCAATAATATAGTATTGATTAAACATGCCTAAGAAAATCGATATCCCAGAACCAGAAAAAAATCTCAAGTTCATTGATACCCATTGTCACCTCCCATTTCCTCGTCCTAAAAGAAACGATAGGTTGCCTTCTGATGAGCAACAATATCAAGACTTTTTTAAAAACGGTGGTGCTTACATAATTACAAGCTCGATCGATAACATTACTCTTGATTTAATTTTAAAATTTATTATAGGAAAAGAAAGAATGGGTTTTACGTGTGGCTGGGCACCTCAAACTGTAACTTATACTCCTAAAATCCAATACGACAGAGAATGGAAAAAATGGGTTGATTACATTGAGGGTAACCGAGAGAAATATTTAGCAATTGGTGAAATTGGTTTAGATTTTCATCATGCTAAGACTCTTGAAAAGAGAAATAAACAAGTTACCGAACTAAAGAAAATTTTTGAACTGACAGTTAATTACGATAAACCTTATGTTCTTCACGTTAGAAACGCTGCTGAGCACGAGCTTGATAGAGGAAACCCTAAACACCGCTTTAATAATAGAGACGGAGCTACAAAAGAGATTCTTAATATTATTAAGGAGTTTAATGTTAATCCAAAAAGAGCTATGTGGCACTGCTTTTCTGGACCACAAGAGTATGGAACTTCTTTACCCAAGCAAGGTTATATGCTTTCCGTTCCTAGTTCGGCATATAGTATTAACAAATGGCGTAGAGTGACAAAACAATCTCCATTAACTGCTTTAGTTACAGAAACAGATAGCTACTACCAACACCCTTATCTAAGAGGGCCAGTAAATGTGCCATTAAACGTAAAATACTCAATAGCAGCAATAGCTTATTCTCATAATGTTTCTCAACAAGAAGTAAGTAATTTAACTGTTGAGAATGCGATAAACTTTTTCAATTTAGAATTAGATATTTAATTACATCAAATTCAAATTATAAAATATATACATTTTAATGTAAATTATTTTCTAAGAATAATATTAATTCTCATCGAATTTATCAATGCTAAAACCTTGTTTCTTTAATTCTTGAAGAACAAACTCAATTACCTTTCTTATATCCTCATCTTTAATTTCGCTTAATTTAGGTAGATTCTTAAAGGTATTTAGATCATTTAAGTTCATGTGTTGCTTAGGGATGATAGTTTGGACGGAAATAATTAAATCTGGTACAATTTCAAGATGCTTGTAAATTATACTTGCACAAGCTGTGTTACATCCGTTAATTATAATAGTAAAAGAATGTTTTAAATGGTTCTTCGTGATTTCAACTAGCCGATCTTTTCCCAATAATATATTCTTCATAAAAATAGTAGAACAAGTCATTGAACTAAAAGTAGAAATTTGACTTCTTTCTGCTAATTGTATAGCTGCTTGACGCGCTAGTTCCCCATGATATTCAGAACCAGAACAAGGAACTAAGATAATGTTTTCTGCTTGGATTTCTTTTTTACTCAAATTACATCAAACCTTTTGCCTTCAATATTTCTGGTAGCCTTTTCTTCAGAAAAAATGAAGTCGTAACAATTTCATTTCTATCAATAACTATACTATTACCATGCAAATTCAATTTTCTTGCTTCTTCAGAATCTAAATTTTTTGTGTCGAATGATATATACTTATTATAAGGTGTAATTGCCTGAAAAACGAGATTCATAAATTGTTCCCATTGGCAAGCGCATACATTTAAAGGCACATAAATATCTACCTTTAATTTTTCGTTCTTTTCATTTATTTCTTCTTCTTCTTTTTTTTCTATTTTTAACATTATTTACCACACTTCGTCTCTAAATTTTATTCTGGATTTGTACAATTTTCTTATATTTTTGATTTTTTTTAATTAAACTATCAAGAACTGCTAAAAGTTTAAAAATATGTGGATCTTTTATTTTATACATGACTTTTACGCCATCCTTTCTACTTTTGATTATATCTGCATCTTGTAACTTCTTTAAATGTCTTGAAATTGTGGATTGAGATTTATCAAATATATACTCGAAGTCGCATCCACATAATTCCTCTCCATGGCGCAATCTGCTGACAATTTCGATACGCGTTTCATCTGATAGCGCTCTTAGTTTTTCTAATCGTAACTCTTTTAATTCCATAGTTTTAATGAATCTTTTTATTATGCATATTAACGCATATATACATAATCTTAATATTTCTTCTAGTTTATAAATCTTTGGGTGATAAAGCATAATTATGCATTTATGTATAATAATACATATATTTAAATATAATAGTTATTTTTTAAAAATTAACAATAAAACAATAAATAAGAAATTAGGTGGTAACATGACAAAAGAACAGGAACATAAAGATCATAAAGATATTGGATTTATACTGTGTGTTTGCACCGGTAAATGTCCCGGTTTTGCTAAAATGGACATATGGGACTTTATTAATAG
>DAOUUT010000068.1 GCA_030668025.1 Promethearchaeota archaeon | reverse complement strand
GCAGATATTTTAGTAATTGCTACAGATGTAGAAAAAGTGGCGTTAAATTACGGAAGAATTGATTATAAATACCTCGATAGAGTTTCAACAGCAGATGCAAAAGAATACATGAAACAGGGTCATTTTCCTCCGGGAAGTATGGGTCCTAAAATACAAGCTGTAATAAATTTCTTAGAATCTGGCGGAGAACAAGCCATTATAACTTCTATCGAAAAAATTAAAGAAGCTTTAGATGGTAAATCCGGTACCCATTTCTTTATTAAGGATAATTAAATTATTTAAAAAATAAATAAGATTTTAATTTTTTACGCTACCAGCACATTTTCGATAATTTTTAAAGCCCAATCGATTTGGTCTTTAGTAATTATTAGAGGTGGGGCAAAACGAATAATTGTAGAATGCGTATGTTTGGCTAGCACTCCGTTATCTTTAAACATTTCGACAATATGCCTTGCATCTGATTCAAACTCGATCGCTATTAATAGACCTTTACCTCTAACTTCTTTTATTGGAACTATAGTTTTCTTTTTTGCGATATTTCTAAGCCCTTCTAGAAAATACCCACCAAATTCTTTAGCTCTTTGAGCTAAATGGTCGTCAATATGAATCTCTAACGATTTCATAGCAACCGCACTAGCCAGAGGATTTCCACCAAATGTGCTTCCATGCGTTCCAGGCTTAATAACATCAGGACCAATTATGTCTTTAGTAGTGACTACTGCGGAAACGGGATAAACACCTCCTCCAAGCGCCTTTCCAAGTAATATTGCGTCAGGCTTCACGTTTTCGTGGTCACATGCAAAAAACGCCCCAGTTCTTCCAAGACCAGTTTGAATCTCGTCAGCGATCATCAGAACATTGTATTTTGTACAGATCTCTCTAACTTTTTTTACATATCCTTCAGGAGGGACTTTTACGCCAGCTTCTCCTTGAATTGGTTCAAATAGGAACGCCGCTACTTTTTCAGGGCCGATCTCTAAAACTGTATTTTCTAACTCTTCAGCATCACCATATGGGATAACTACGAAACCGGGAGTGTAAGGCCCGAAGTTTCCATAGTATCTTACAGCTTCAATATCCGTACTAAATCCTGCTATTGTTATAGACCTTCCATGAAAATTATCTCGGCAAACAATTATTTTTGCCTCGTTTTTTGGAATTTTCTTTTTAATATAACCCCAAGCTCTCGCAACTTTTAGACCGGAAGAGACCGCTTCAGTTCCCGTGTTCATTGGAAGCGCCATTATTCCAGAATTGTTTGGATCGTTGATATGTGGTCCAACAACTTCGCACAATTTTTTTAAAAAGGGACCCATCATATCGTTATAGAACGCGCGAGATGTTAAAGTAACCTTATCTGCTTGCTCTTTTAGAGCTTTTATAATTTCGGGGTGACAATGCCCCGTATTTTGAGAAGAATAGGCAGATAAACAATCAATATATTTGTTTCCTTCAGGATCGTGAACCCATACACCCTCCGCTTTTGAAATAACAACGGGGATCGGGTGATAATTATGAGCGCAGTATTTATCATCCATTTCCATATAATCTTTTGAACTTGGCATGTAGTTTCACTTTTCTTTTTTTATAAGGTTTTTATTATATATCTGTATTTATCTATACATTAAAATTTATTAATTTTGGTTTAACAAATCTATTGGGAAAGCAGTGGGATATATGAACCACTTATCAAGGTGTTTTTTAAGGAAAACTATTCAAATAATCAATGATTTTTAATATATAAATCGAAAACCTTGAAGTGTAAATGAAGCTAACCAATAAATATATCTTCAATTTAATCATTGCAAATATACTTTGGAGTTTCATTCCCATCGTTGCAACGGGATTATTTGATGGAATCTCAATTATCACAATAATAGTCCTAAGATTTCTTACATCGGGAATTGTTTTATTTGTTATCGCTATTTTCATAGCGCTTGTTAACAACTATTTTAATAAAGACGCAAGAATTCCCTTAAAGGAGTATTTTTTTAATTTAAGGCACAAAAATAAGAGATTTCATAATATACGTACTTATAATTACTATTTTCTCATTGGATTCTTCGGTATTATCTTACATATTTTATTTTTTTTTTTAACTCTCAAAACGACCTCTATTCCTTTTACAATGATCGGAACCTTACTGACTATAATTTTTATCGTATTATATGAAAAAGGAGTAAACTTTGAGAAATTTGACATCTTTCGAATTCTATTCATTCTGATGTTATCATTTGCCATAATAATTATTATTTTCGTATCTTTTAGGGGGGCACAATTAAGTGGAACACCAATTGAACTAAGGGGAATAATTTATTTGATATTATATTCAATAACGGGTTCATTTCTGTTTATAAGTATAGAAAGAGATTCTTTCTCTAAAAAAGAGTTGAGAAATATTAATAAGAATAAATATTACAAAATTCCCCGCGCTCTATTGAAAATGTCTATATCCTTCATATCAGGAGTAATAATACTAATTCCCGTTTTAATAATTATTCTAATACTACCATTTGAAACTGATTTTACTCAAGAAACGGTTAACTTCTTTAATGTTCTCCCCTCACTGAATTCCATTTTTTTACGATGGGAAATTATATATTTGATAATATTTGCTACGATAATACCATATTTATTAATTTTCTTGGCTAATGTTAACTGGAAAACCACAAGCTTAACTTATAGCCAATGGAGTAGCATTTTAGGCTTAATTAGTCCAATTAGTACCCTAATTTTCGCGGTTCTCTTATCAGGTGAATATTTTCCACTGGAATATCTAATTATTGTTGTAGTTTTTCTGGTTATAACAATTATTTTAAGATATGCGCATGAAATTAAGAATGTTATAAATGCTTATATATTACTAAAGATTAAGAATGGTTGTTTAAACACAATACCAATAAGAATATTAAAATTTTATGGAATCAAGGAAATTTATTCGTTAATTGGTAAGTTTGATTTAATGTTGAAAGTAAGAGTAAATTCTTTTAAAGACTTTCATTATTTAATAAATAGAAAATTAAAACCTTTAAATGAGATTTTGGAATTGGAAGTACAATTTGTTAATAAAAAAGAAAAAATTTAAAACAATAAAATAAATAGGAGCAATAATCATGAGAGCTATAATTTTATGTAAATTAGGAATAAGTGTAATTAGTAAAGTAATTGATGAACTTAAAGAGATACCACATATTACTAAGGTAATGTCATTAACTGGAGATTATGATGTCCTTGCTGAAATTGAAGTAGAATCCTCTGAAGAATTACACGAGATCTTTGCAAATAAAATAGATTTAATTGATGGAATAATATCTTCAAACACACACCTCATTATGAAAGCTTGGGAGAAATAAAAAAATCTTACTATGTTTAGAATCTTAAATTCAGGAAATGATGTGTAATAGAAGATTTTTAAATGCCATTTCTACATTTGTTCCTGATTTGGCACTTGTCTCTATAAATTCAAGTGCTTTTACTTTATCAGAAAATTCTTGTCCTTCCTCGGTTGAGACGGCTCTCATTTCGTCTAAATCATTTTTGTTCCCAATTAGTAAATAAGGAGCCTTCTCGTTACCATATTTCTTGAGATCAGGGATCCATTTCGACTCTATGGATTGAAGGGTTGAAGGACGAGTAATATCATAGACTAATAATGCTCCTACACACCCTTGGAAAAACATTTGTCGGGATAAATCATATTTTTCCTGTCCAGCAATATCCCAGAATATCAATTTTACATGTGTGTTACTCTCTTCTAGGTCAACCTCTTTTACAACAATGTTCACTCCTAGAGTTGTAATATAATCTTCTTCAAAGCTGTGATGGACATACCGATTGATTAATGAAGTCTTCCCACATGCAGATGACCCTAAAAGGCCCAATTTGAATATAAGCTCATTTTTCATTTATTTCCCCTTCTCTTATTCTATGTTCCATTAAGAATTTGGCTCGATTTATAAATTAGGGAAAATATCAGAAACGTGAAATATCCCTAATGTGTATTTAATCATATATCTTTTCAATATTTAAAAATTTATTGTTATAAAAAACATCTTCATCTCTGCGGTAAATCTCAGATTAAATTATTTATTCATTGTTATTGTTTTAATGAAATTTACTCTTCATTTTTCATATTTTTTAATTCAAAACCCAACAGCTTGTCCATCTTTTCTTGGGTCGGAGGCTGCAAGATAGCCATCTTCAAGTTTATAAATAATCTGAGCGCCCCCAAATTCAAAATAATGACCAGTTAAGGTTTCATGACCTTTTTGGGCAAGATTCTTGAGGATCTTGATATCAAATTCAGGTTCAAAATTAACTTTCATTCCTTGCATTACTCGCCAACGTGGTGCATCGATTGCTGCTTGAGGGTTTTGATTATAGTCAAATATACGTGTAATCATTTGAACATGCCCTTGTGGTTGCATGCTTCCACCCATTACCCCAAAACTCATTAGTGGTTGGCTATTTTTTGTGACAAATGCAGGTATAATTGTATGATACGGTCTTTTATTTGGACCTACTTGATTTGGATGACCATCAATCAAACTGAATCCATTACCTCTATTCTGTAGACTGATCCCTGTACCAGGAATTACAATTCCGGACCCAAATCCAATATAATTTGATTGGATGTATGAAACCATCATTCCCTTTTCATCTGCAGTTGTAAGATATACTGTATCTCCCTGTTTTGGGGTACCATAATTATAATTTTGTGCTTTATTTTTATTAATTAATTCCGCTCTCTGAGATAGATAATCTGATTTTAATAGCATTGAGGGATCGATTTCTTGAGCCCTAGAATCTGAGATATAACGATAAGCATCTGAAAATGCTAATTTCATCGCCTCAATTTGGAGATGTAATGTTTCTGGAGAATCGGATTCATATTTAGTAATATCTAATTTTTCCAAAATACCTAGTGCAATTAATGCAGCTAATCCTTGGCCATTCGGTGGGATTTCATGCAAAGTAATATTGTGATAATCTATTGAAATTAGTTCTACCCAATTTGCTTCATGATTTGCTAGGTCTTCCCTTGTAATTAATCCCCCAGTATTAATAGAATGATTTACTATTTTACGAGCTATTTCACCCTTATAAAATTCATCACCAGCTGACTCCGCAATTAATTTTAAAGTTCTTGCTTGAGCTGGATTTGAAAATAATTCTCCAGGATAGGGAGGTCTATCTTTTGGAAGAAAAATTTCATAGAATTCAGGAAATTTTTTCTTTTTATACATCTTAAATAGGATTTTCCACATTTCTGCTGTTATTGGGGAGATTAAAAATCCTTTTTCAGCATACTTAATAGCAGGTTCAAACAACTCCTTAAAAGGTAAGAGTCCATATTTCTGTGATAACTCCACCCAAGCAGAAACTGCCCCAGGGATTGTAACAGAATCCCATCCAAGCATTGGCATCGATTTTTTGTTTGAAAAATGTTCAACTGTCCAAGCTGAGGGGGATCTTCCAGAAGCATTTAAACCAACTAACTTCTTTCCGTCCCATATGAGAGCAAAAGCGTCGCTTCCAATACCATTATTAACTGGTTCAACAACTGACAATGTTATAGCAGTTGCTATTGCTGCATCTACGGCATTCCCTCCTTTTTTCAGCATATTTAACCCCGCTTGAGAAGCAAGGGGCTGAGATGTAGATACTATATTTTTAGCTAATGTTGGCATTCGTTGAGAAGAATAAGGAAAATCCCAACTAAATTCTTTTATCAAAATTAGTTACACCATATATTATATTAATACTAATTGTATAATTTTAGGGGTTATATTTTAACAATTCACAAATAAAAATTCAAATCTAAACTTAATAGTATATATAGATAAATATTTTCAAAATTATATAGATCTCATGGTTAAAATTTATTCTATTTCCACAATTCGTAAAAAAGTAAGAGAATATGGGAAAAAAATCAATGCTCCAAGTTACCTGCTAAGCGTTCGTACGACTACTGATGGATTTGGGACACCTCATATCGAAATTGATGAAAATGGGTATAATTATGTAGTTAGTGAGAGAGGAAATGAATATGAACGAAGACAGACAAAGGATATTCACATATTATTATATTGGATATTCAAAGATATTGTATTTATATTGGCAAGTGAATATGAATTAAATAATAGAAAACCGAATGAAGATTCTAGAAGATTACTATTTGCGAAACTAATAGAATTACTAAAAAAACTCGATTCGGAATTTGCACAATGGGAAAAGGAGGAGCAGGAAAAAATTCTTAAAGAACATCCTTATGATGATGATCTACAATAATATTTTGACTTTTTAAAGTTTCAGTACTAGTTTTTTCGATTGAAATAGTTAAGAAATGTGAGATCCCCGTTTAAAATATTGTTTTTATACCTTTTTATATCTTATTGTTTCTATGAAGACCGGGATCTATATAAGGCTTTTCAGAATATAGAATTTTAGTTTGTTTTTTTTTTAATTCTTCTAATAAACCTTCTTCGGAAAAATCTTTAAGATTTATTAATGTCCAACCGTGAACACCCCCACTTACTAATCCATCTGGCTTATGCATGTCTGTACCAGTAAGCATTCCAATTTCTCCTATATGTTCCATACAAAAATCATAGGATTCTTGATCGAAGACATTTTCTGGTTGAGAATCATCGTTAACAACCTCGATATAATCAATCCCCCATTCCAATAGGGTTTCTCGGGTTGGATGATTTTTATATTTAGCTTCATTTACACTCCATGGAATATGATTGCAGACAACTATGCCCCCTTGATCGTGAACTTTGTTAATTGCGTCAATAATTTTTTCATCTTTAGGTTTATAAGATACTCTTGTATCCCACTTTGAGACACCTAAGAAATTTAAATGAATCCTCGTAGTTGTCCATTCAATGCCACTAGTTATAAGAATACCTTTTTCTATATATTCTTCCTTAACTTTATTAATTTTTTCTAAATGCCGCATATTGTTATGATCTGTTATAGTTAATGCGTTGAACCCCATAGCAATATGCCATTCAACGTTTTGCTTAATTGTAAGTACTCCATCACTAAAGTATGTGTGAGAATGATGGTCGTAAATCAAATTATAAGCCTTTTTATCATACATAGGGAGAATATGAGGAGTAACTTTTTTCCAATCATCATCAGAATAAGCACTTGATAAAGGCATAATCTTGTTTGTATTTCATTTAGATAGTCTATTATAAATTTCTTTCACAAAATAAGTTGCTACATTCTCCGAAAATGTATTAAATCCAAAACCTGCGTCAAAACCTAATTCTTTTGCAAGTTCATGTGAGATTCTTGGACCCCCACAAATTAAAACGACTTTATCTCTAATCTCTTCAGCCTCTAAGAGATCCACTAAGTTAGTGAGGTTTCTTAAATGAATATCTTTCTGAGTAACCGTTTGAGACACCAGTAACACGTCAGCTTTTAAATCGATTGCTTTTTTAACGAATTCTTCGTTTGTTACCTGACTTCCAAAATTATATGCTTCAATCATTTCATATCGCTCTAGACCATAATGACCTGCAAATCCCTTCATGTTCATAATTGCATCGATTCCTACAGTATGTGCATCTGTTCCAGTCGTAGCGCCAATAACAACCAATTTTCTTTTTATTTGTGTTTTTATATAGTCATTAATTTCTTCCATAGTCAGTGCTTCAAGGTCGATGGATTCCACTTTTATTTCTGTATAGTTAATATAATGTTTAAAGCTTCCATATAACACAAAATAAGTAAAGTCCTTATCTAACGAAACATGATAAACAACTGAAGGATTTTCTAATCCCATCTTTTTAGCTATCTCTAACGCAGCAAAAGTAGCTTTTTCTCCATCATCTACAGGAAGAGTAAAACTAACTTGAACTTTACCGTCATTCATTGTATCTCCATAAGGTTTTATTCGAGTCAGATCTAAATTCTTATCGAACTCTTGCTTTTCAGTAGAATAATGTCCTCCACCCATTTATTTTTCGCCTCTCAAGTTTAATTCTATTGACATGTATTCTAAGAATGGATTAAAATATTCTTTATCTTTATGAATTACGCCATCCAATCCCTTCCCCCCATCAATCGGTCTTTTGATCCCAGCAAAAATACCTTTCTCAATGGTCTTAAATAGTCCTTCCTTTTCAATTTTAGTCAGAAGTTCAAGGGCTTTATTTAATACTTCGTTTGCACGTTGTTGTATTATCCCTCCTTCTTTAAACATGATCTCATTTCCTAAATCTTTCATATTTTTAAAAATATATCGCGCATTTTCAATGGATAAAGCCCGATCGGACATGAATGGAGTGTGAATTGCTTCCGTTAACATCCCTAGTAAGTGAATTCTCTGATTTGTAAGAATTGTAATGATATTGAATAAAGCATCTTGAACGTGACCTTTAAAAATGTTGCCCGTTATATATTTTGTCGGGGGCATGTATTTCAAAGGAGCGTTTGGAAATATTTCCCGTGCCATTTGCGCTTGTGCAAGTTCGTAAACAAATCCATTTTCTAACTCAGGGTTCATTTCAAATGCATGGCCTAAACCCATTTGCTCTTCACTTAAACCTGCTAATTTCGCAAATTGTTCATTAATGAATTGTGATGCTAGCACTGTATGAGCTGCATCATAAGCGTCATCAGTAGTAAGATAATTATCCTCCCCCGTATTAATGATTACTCCAGCAAATGCATTAATCATCCTTGAAAAATATTGATCGATTATCGTTCTTTGCATGTTTATATCCCTAAATAAAATCCCATATAACGCGTCGTTTAACATCATATCTAATCTTTCAAATGCGCCCATAGCAGCAATTTCTGGCATGCATAGTCCTGAGCAATAGTTAGTGAGCCTAATATATCTACCTTCTTCTTCACTGACCTTATCTAAAGCTGACCTCATAAGATGGAAATTTTCTTGTGTTGCATATGTCCCTCCAAATCCTTCAGTTGTGCTACCATAAGGGACATAATCTAATAAACTCTGTCCCGTAGAGCGTATTACGGCTATGACATCAGCGCCTTGTCTTGCAGCAGCTTGAGCTTGGATTATATCTTCAAAAATGTTCCCTGTGGCAACAATTATATAGATTAGAGGTTCAACTTTTTCTCCGTATTTCTTAATTAATTCTTCCCTTTTTTGCTTGTTTCGTCTGATTATATCTATATTCTTCTGTATTATCGATGTTAATGCCTCTTTTATCTCAGATAAGCTCCCCCTTGGAAAATCTGTGATGATTAATTGATCTTTACTGATTTTTTCTGCGATATTTTGGGGTGATAAATTTGTGTGTATAATCGCGTTCCCAAGGTACAATGCAACACCCTTATTTATTTGCCCTGTTTTTATGATATGATCAACTACAATATTGGGTAGAGGAACTCCAAATTCGTCAGTTCCATCAATCCCTAATAATCTACATATTGTCCTCTCAATTGAGGTCGTAGTGTGATTGTCTATAAATTTTTGAGTATCATTAGCAATTATTCGGGCTATGTTTCTGGCTTTTTCGACCAATTCAAAATTCAAATTTAGCTTAGTTTTTGCTATCATTGTTATTATTACCTCTGAAAGAAATTAACTTTTTAAAAATTTATAATTCATTTAGTAATTCAAACAAATTATACTTTAGTATTTACTCGGTCCAAGATCATAAATCGGAATAGCGACTCCTCTTTTTAATTCGTTTAAGAACTTAGATTTATCAAATTTATAACCTAAAGGCGAAGTTGGATTGATTGTGACGACAACAATTTTAATTTTATTTAAAACTTTTATGACTCCACCTTTTTTAGAATATTTTTCAAATGTCGTTTTATTTAAAAACAATTTTGTTGCATCAGGGACCAAAATTTTAATATTTCTATAAAGATCTGATTTCTTCATAAACTCTTCAAGGAATTTATCTGTGATTGCTCCGCGAATTACAAGGACTTTAGATTTATTCGTCATAAAATTTAAGATTTCGTCTACAGAATCCAAAGCTGTTAATAGTTCTAACATTTTAACTGAATAGTCTTTATTAATGATTCCAACTTTAGCCTTGGATATGATATTTTTTGCTAAATTAATTAATTGCAAATTTTCTTCATTTTCTAAGGATATTAAATTCATTGTATGATGCGTTATATCAATAACCTCTTGCATTTCCTTAGATACAGAGGCTCCAGTAGAAAGGATTGTCGCTTCTGATACTAGAGGTGAAGCATAAGATCTGCGATCAAATGCACCATCAATTAATATCAAATTACTACCTAAATTTAATAATTCTTTACATACAGATCTTAATTCTGAGTTAATAGAAGGTCCTGCCAATTCAATATAGCCATTTGATATAACTCTTGCAATAACGATTTTTCCCATTGGAGTGTTGATTCCAGTTGTCTTTATAATCTCAATTTTTGCTTCACTGTTTTTAATACTGTGAACAGCTGTAGCTATTAATGTCCCTGATTCGACAAATATGCGTGGTTTAGGTAAAGTCGTGATAGCATCGTATTTTTCACCATCTCGCCCAATAGATGTAAGTCCTAAGATATATTTTCCTTTTAAAGTTTGAATAATATGATTTAATGTAGTAGTTTTACTAACATTCTTAGCGAGTCCTATAATTGAGATTATTTTATAATCCTTTATTTTTTCTTGTATGAAATTAACAAATTCCATTTTAATGAGAGTATCAAATGTATTTATATGATCTAATAAGAAGGAATAGTAAATTAAGATAACTTTAATTATCTACTAAATGATTCATCATTTCTTATTCTAAATAAAAGATGTTTATTTGGATAGATTTCTTTTTCTAACATTTCTTTCCAAATCTTCAGGTTCAATAGTTATTTTTTCGCCACTCAGTAATGCCGATACACCAATTTGCTTCTCAACTTCTTCGCAATTACAGCCCGGAATATAATCGTCTGGTTCTTCGTATGTTGTAATAACACCCTCAAAATTTCTTAACACAACCCGTTTATTCCCCTGAGAGATTGTATAATCGGGCATAACAGGTATCTTACCGCCTCCACCGGGTGCATCCACTACAAAAGTAGGTACACAGAGTCCTGATGTATGACCCCTTAATCCTTCAATGATTTCAATACCTTGAGCAACGCGGGTTCTAAAATGCTCAAGACCAACAGAGAGATCGCATTGATAAATATAGTAAGGTCTTACTCTAATTTTTACAAGGTCTTGGACTAAATTTTTCATGACATGAATACAATCATTTACGCCTTTCAATAGTACCGATTGATTTCCAAGGGGGATTCCCGCATCTGCTAACATTTCGCATGCTCTTTTAGAGTCTTCTGTAATTTCGTTAGAATGATTGAAATGGGTATTTAGCCAAATAGGATGATATTTCTTAATCATTTCACATAGTTCAGGAGTAATTCTTTGGGGCATAACTACGGGTGTTCGAGAACCTAATCGTACTATTTCTACGTGAGGAATTTCCTTTAATCTGATCAGAAGATCTTCTAATTTTTTATCAGAAATTAATAAAGCATCGCCTCCAGATAATAGTACATCTCTTATAGCCGGAGTTTCTTGTATATATTCAATACATTTATCAATTTGTGTTTGTGGTGGCGCTTTATCGTGATGACCGGCAAATCTCTTGCGAGTACAATGTCGGCAATACATCGAACAATTTTCAGTAACTAAAAACAAAATACGATCAGGATATCTATGGGTTAGACCTGGAACTGGCGAATCAACATCTTCGTGAAGAGGATCTACAAGATCACTTGACGATCTGTGTAATTCATGGATAGTAGGGATAGCCTGTTTTCTTATAGGATCGTAAGGATCGTAAGGGTCGATTAACGATAAGTAATAAGGTGTGATTGCCATTCGCAATTCTTTTAAGAGTTTTGGGTCGTCCTCTTCTTTAGTCAGTGGAATATATTGTTTAAGGTCTTCTAAAGTGCTTATTCTATTCTTAAATTGCCAGCGCCAATTATTCCAATCTTCGTCGCTTACTTTGTTAAACAATTCTTTTCTTCTATTTACTCTCATAAAAATTCACTTTACATATTTAATTATTTTCTTATTTCAATTTATTTTATATATTTTTCTTCAAATATTTTTCGTAATTTTTCAGACTCTCGTAACTCATCTAAAGCTATTTGAGCGTGTCCTTTAGTATACCCATTCCCAATTATCATCGTAACATCTTTCCCGACACCCTCAGCACCTAATGCGGCTTTAGTAAAACTAGTAGCCATAGAAAAGAAATACACGATCCCTTCATCCTTAACGGGTAAAATACTTGACATTTCAGTGTTTGGTATACTTAGACAGTTAATGGAAATATCAACTTCATTTCCATCGTTAATAAAAAATACCTTTTCTAAGACGTCCAGCGGTTTAAGGATGTCAGCAATAATTACTTCATGGCAGAAACCTGTTTCCCTAAGGAACTCAGCTCTCTTCTCATTTCTAGCTTGTCCTATTACTTTACCGTTTGGTCCAACATTATTTTTTGCTATAAAAGAGCACATTAACCCAGATTTTCCAGTTGCTCCAAGAATTAAAACAGAGTCTCCTGATTTAACAATCTTCTTTGTTTGAGCTGGAGCCCCTGCTACATCAAGAGCAGCTAAGGCTAATTTATCGTCCATATCTTTTGGGATTTTGGCATAAATTCCGCTTTCAAATAGTATGGCTTTACCTTCAATTTCAACTCGATCTATATCTGGTTTGATATCTAAAATTTTTTCAATCTTAAGTGGTGTCAAAGAAAGAGAAACTAAAGTAGCAATTTTATCTCCTATTTGTAAATCGATTTTTCCTGTCAGATCTGGTCCTACTTTTTCTACGTTTCCAATCAGCATTCCACCTGAACCAGTAACGGGATTTTGCATTTTTCCCCTTTCTTGAACAATTTCCATTATTTTCGCTTTTATTTTTTCTATATCTCCTCCCGCTTCTTCTTTAAGTTGAGTAAAGCTTGCGGAATCAATATTCAAATAATCGACATCTATTAATATTTCGTTGTCGAATATGGTCGTATCGTTGGATATTTTAAAAGCAGGTTGAGGAAGCGTCCCTTTAGGCTCAATGACTCTATGAGTTCCGTATTTATTACCTTTCGCCATGTAAAGTTCTCCATCTAATCTTACAAATTATTTATTATAGTACCTAATCTTAGTAAAGACTCAATATAATTATAATTTTTTCTAATATTTTACATTTTAACCCCAACATACAATCCTCTTTCTTTCATCAAGCCATCTTTTAGAAAATCTACTTTCAGACCGGCTTTTTCCATGAATGCGAGAGTTTTATCAATCTCAAATAAACCTAATTCATGTTTATCTACGAAATATTTAACATCCTTATTTCTTTCTACGATCAAATAATGCATTTCCATTACAGATAAGTCGTTCTCTAATTTTGTTGTATTTAATCGAGCAATCTTAATATCGTCTCCATCGTAAGTTGTCATGCTCGGGAGACCCACCCAGTAAGTAGATTTCGTAAACCATAGTTCTAATACTAAGACTCCGCCTTGTTTTAAATGCTTCGCAAAGTTTACAATAGTTTTTTCCAGATTATCATAAGTTTTTACATACCCGATCGAACTAAACAAAGATAAAATTACATCAAATTGTTTGTTTAGATCGAAATTTATCATATCAGCTTGTTTGAAAGTCGCTTCTTTGACTTTATTTTTAGCGACATTCAGTATTCCTTCGTTGATATCCACACCAGTGCAAATAAAACTATCTTTAAAATATTTTAGATGCTCTCCAGTACCGCAAGCTACATCTAAAAGTTCGCAACCATCTGTAATTTTGTATTTTTTAATCAGCTTCTTAATTTTTTTAACTTCTTTTTTGTAATCCTTAAACGAATAAATTAGATCGTAAGTATTAGCAAATTCTTTATACACATTCTTAACCTTTTTCTTTATTTGTATTTTTTAATTTAAACCTAAAATTTTTCTCGCTTCGTAAGGAGACGCGATGTCTCTACCTATTTCTTTTGAAATCCTAACTATTTTTTCGACTAATTCACTGTTAGACTTAGCTAATACACCTTTAGAAAGGTAAACATTATCTTCAAAACCTACTCTAGCATGGCCGCCTATAGCTAT